>JANXSH010001107.1 GCA_025356615.1 Planctomycetia bacterium
CGCGAAGGGAGATCTTCGAGTACATCGAGGGGTTCTACGATAACCAGCGACTCCACTCGTCGCTGGGGTATGTCAGTCCGGCGGCGTATGAGCAACCCAAATAACCGTTAACCCTGTGTCCACTTTTCCTGGGGAATTCCACACAGCCGGGCGGTCTTGTCACTACTGGCCGTCACCAGCAGCCAGCCATCGGGGCTAAACGCCACGCCCTTGACTGGTCCCAGAGCAGCCTCCTCTCGCCTCGGGGTCCCGTCCACGCCAGGCTCCTGGGGTGGCTTGCTGCGGCTACTGCTTGCCTTTCCCTTTGCCCGCCTCCAACCCAGGAAGGAGCTTAGTGAGGTCCTCCCGCTTGCGCAGGGCGTCGAGATCCTTGTCCTTCTTCATGTGGGCGACGTTCTTGTACCCTACAGCGACAGCTTGCTTCAGCCAAGCCATGGCCTTGTCAGCATCGGCATCGGCGTCCTTCGCGGCGGCCTCGGACTTATCGGTGGCACGGAGGACGGCCGCCGTGACGGCCCACATGCAGGCAGCAGTGTAAAGGCTCTCAGGATCGATGCGTTTCAACTTCTCCCACATTTCGGCGGTCGCCCGGCATCCAGCAACGTCCTTCTTCTTCTGGAAGTGCCGCAGGCGAAGGTCCATTACCGTCGGAATCAACAATGGATGCACGGCCTTTCCAGAGGCTCGCCGGATGCACTCGTCAATGATTGGCACTGCCTCGGAACTCCGGTCAAGTTGAATGAGTGTCTCAGCCTGGGTAGTCATGCTCAGGAGCGTATCGGGGTGGTCAGGGCCGAGCTTGGCTTTTTGAAGGCCAAGCGCCTCTTCGACCAGCTCGAGCGCGTCGGTGTGCCTGCTCTGAGCGTTATACGAGTCGGCCAGGTTGTTCATACTCAGAAGTGTGACGGGGTGGTCGCGACCAAGCTGGGTTTTCGCAAGTGCAAACACCTCCTCACGGAGTTTAATGGCATCGGCTTGCCGTCCAATGGCAAAGTAGGAATTTGCCAGGTTAGTCATGCTGTGAAGCGTATCGGAGTGGTTAGGGCCGAGTTTGGCTTTTTGAAGGCCAACCGCCTGTTCGATCAGCTTGACTGCGTCGGCGTGGCGATCGAGAGCGTCGAAACTGGCAGCCAGGTTGGTCATGGTGGCGAGGGTGTCAGGATGATCTCGGCCGAGATTGGCTCTTTGAAGCACAAGTGTCTCCTCCTGTAGTCGGACTGCGTCGGCGTGCCGCCCAAGTTTATGGTAGCTTTGTGCGACGCCCAGCATGGACAGCAGCGTGTCTCGATCGGCAGGGCCCAACTCGGCCTTTTGAAGTGCCAAAGTTTCTTCAAAACGTTGTAGCGCTTCGGCATGCCTGCCAAGGAGAGAGTAGCAAGTCGCCAGTTCGTACATGCTCGCAAGTGTACTCCGATGGTTCGGACCACGGTCACGGTGTTGGGTGTAGATCAAACGGGCCTTTTGAAGCTGCTCGACCGCGGATTGCCAGAGGCCCAATTGCCTGAAAGATACACCCATTGTATACCGCAGGTGGGCCTGGACGAGCGGCCGGTCCTTGAAACTCGTTTCGACGTGTGGTAGGGCTTCTTCGAGGGCGCGGCGGAGCGACACGTCGCGGCCCAGGCCCCCATTCTGACCTTCTGGGCTGGCGGCGGCGAAGATCTTGTCCCTGACGAAGTCAAGCACGGCCAGCCGCTCTACTTCGCGCTCGACAGCTTCGTTCTCCTTCTTCTTGGCTTGCTCGGTCTGCTTTTGCGCTTCAATGCGCTGGTTCTCCTCTCCCTGGCGGGCCAACTCGGTGCGGTTCTTTTCAGCGTTGACGACCAGAAGTCCCATGGCGAGGCCAACCGTCATTGTCGATAGCACCGCCAACAGGGCTGCCACCAGTGGCTTATGCTTGCGAGTCCATCGCCCCGCTCTTGTGAGAAGAGGCTCGCCATAACAGGCCACCGGCTCATCCGCCAGCCAACGATTCACGTCCTGGGCGACATCAGTTGCGGCGGCGTAGCGGTGTGGGATTTCGTGGGCCAGAGCCTTCGAGCACACCGCCTCCAGCGCACGCGGGATCCCCCGCCGGATCTGTGTCGGCGGGGAGAGGCGGCCCAGGCGAACGGCCGCCAGCACCTCGGCCATGTTCTTCCCCTGGTAAGGTGGCTGGCCGGTGAGCTGCTCGTACAGGATCGCACCCAGGCTGTAGATATCCGCCGGCTTGCCGGTCCCCTCGATATCCCCGGCCGCCTGCTCCGGCGCCATGTACGCTGGGGTTCCCAGCACCTGGCCGGCCTGCGTCAGAGGCCCGTCGTCGGTCTGCGCGGGAGCGTAGTCCGTGGTCTGCTCCGGCCCGTCGGTGCCGTGCGCCGATGGCTCATTGGGCAACGCAGGGCCGGGTGGTGGGGCGGTGAGGCGCTTGGCCAGTCCCCAATCGACGACGAGAGTTTCGCCGTAGTCCCCGAGCATCACGTTAGCGGGCTTGAGGTCGCGATGGATGACGCCCTGGCTATGGGCGTAAGCCACCGTCTGGCACACGCTGACGAACCGCTGGAGCAGTTCACGGAAGCCCAGCGGCGTGGGTTGGCGATGGTAGTCGCGGATGGCGTCGCTCAAGGTGCGCCCCTGGACGAAGCGCATGGCCTAGCGCACCTGGCCGTCGGCATCCTGGTCCAGGTCGTAGATGGGAACGATGCCCGGATGCTCCAACTGCCCGGTGATCTTCGCCTCTATGAGGAACCGCTGGCGCAGGTAAGCGTTGTCGCGCTTGTCGGGCCGGATCTCCTTCAGCGCCACCGGCCGATTCAGCTTCTCGTCACGGGCCAGACTCACTTGACCCAGCCCGCCTTTGGCGTGCAGGCGGATGATGGTGAAGCGATCGCCCGACATGGTGGCCGGCGCGGGGACATCCAGGCTGGACAACGCGGACGAATCGTCGCCGGTCGAGGCGAGCCTAACGTAGTTGCCAGTGTTTGGGAGCGGATGAGCAGCCGACGGCTGCGGGCCCTTCCCAGGTGGGTGTGTGCCAGTCGGCAGTTCGGGCATGAGTCATGCTCAACGAAGAGCGTTCTATCCGTCGTGCCGAGTGCAAGAAACCGTCGCCCCTGTGTGGCGGCACGACGGATAGAACGCTGTTGGACTGAACCGCTTGTCCGGACCCTGCCTATTGCAGATTCGATCCGGGCAGGCGAACTTCTCACCGACGTATCCTACCGCCTGGCTCCTCGAGTCTGCAAGCACATTCTTGCCTCGCTCCCTATGCCTAAGCCTACTTGCCTGGATCGAATCGACCTGGACAGGACTTCGATTTCCTCAGTTCGCCTCGTTGTTTCCTCTGGTCCGTTTAGACCTGGCTCCCCTCGGCCACGACGACGGCGAGATCGCGGAAAGTCCGTATCTCGCCGAACTCCACGCTCGAGGGCAAGAGAAAGCTCGTCGCGAACCAGCCCAGCGCCAAGCTGGACGCGAGGAGGAGACCGGCGGCGATGGAGAGCGGCGACCACCCGCTAAAGCCGCCGATGAGCAGGCAGAGGAAGCCCGCCAGGGAGCCCCACCCCGCCACATCTTGGACGGGTCTACGAATCCGAACCAGCGGGAGTGAGCCGGGGGCCAGCCGGGAAATGGGGCCGAGGAACACGTTGGAATACCGCCGGGCGTAGGGGGCCAGAGGGGTGG
Organism: Planctomycetia bacterium; assembly: GCA_025356615.1. Taxonomy (GTDB): domain Bacteria; phylum Planctomycetota; class Planctomycetia; order Gemmatales; family Gemmataceae; genus JANXSH01. The sequence continues at coordinate 3,664 of JANXSH010001107.1, forward strand.
ACGGCGCGATCCCCTCACCCGACGCCCCGGCCTCGTGCAAGAGCGAGCGGATGGTCAGGAACGCCCCGGCACGGGCGCAAGTGCTGCCGAACAGTCGAGCCGACCGGATGCCGGGCCGGGTGACGTTCTTGGCGATCAACCGGCAGACGCCCGAGAGTTGCTTCGTGCCTGTCGGCACCAACACGGCTCTCCACTCGGCGTCTGTACAAGCGATGTCCCACCAGTCGTTGAGGGCGTGCCCGAGTTGCCTCCACGCTATCAGGTCGCATGGTTCGAGCCAGATGTCGATCGTCGTTTCGGGTGACAGAGTCCTATCGGCGTCCGCTACCGGGTCATATTGGCAATCCTGGCGGTGTTCGTCGCGCAGGACGGCCAGGACATACTCCGGCGTGGCGGGTTCATCGATCGTCGGATAGGGGATTTTCACGATACGGCTCCTCCGGGCAAACGGCTTCTCCTGTCACTCTCGACTCATTCCAATCCTACCCGCTCGTCTTCGTTCGACCAAGCCTCTTCCTCAGCCGATTCGTCGGACTCCCGAGAGTTCGTCGGCTGTCTTTTCGGCTCTGCCCGTGAACCAGTACGCCCACGCGATCAACACCCCTTGCACCGGCAGTCGGAGCCACAACCCGGTCTCGCTGATCTTCGGAAAATCGGCCGGATTCAGGGCCATGTGCAGGTTGGCGGGGAACACCGCGAGCAACAGCGCGATCAAGCCCCATGCAGAATAGCGGGAGCATGACGGCACGAGGAGCAGGACGCCGAGGACGATCTTGCAGACACCGCTCAGGTAGACCAACTCCCGGTGCCAGGGGAGGTACGGCGGCATCATGGGGACGTAGAAGTCCGGGTTGACGAAGTGGTTGGCCCCGGCGGCGACGAAGAGCAGGCCGAAGATCCCTTTCATGACGAGCTTCAGGGTTCGCATCATCTCCCCCTCGATGCTCGACGAAGTATCGATCACGATTTCGCCGAATCCTCACCAGTCACCGAAGGGGGCTTCGGGGATTCGTCCGGGGTGTGGACGCCTTCCTCGAAGCCCCCGGTGGCGGGTTCGCCTGCGGCAGGGGTTGCGGGTGTCTTCGCCAGCGGAATGGCGCGATCGCGGAATTGCGCGATGACCCGGACGCCTTCGTTCCTCGATTTCCCGCTCATGATTCCTCCTTCGCACGCAATAGTCGCTCTTCCAGCATCTCACCATTATACCAGAACTGGACCGCATATCGACCCGATTCGGGGAAGAGGCACGCTTCGATGCGGAATACGACTCCGAGAACCTCGAGGGGAGAATGTGATAGTTTATACCGAATGATCGGATTCATCTCGGGTCTCCCTCGCTGGTGTTCTTCATCCCTTCCCCGCGAGCCACTCCACGAGCCGATCGATGAACAGCGCCTGGTCGGGGTGCATCAGCGACCGCGCGCGGTCGATCGGCACCCATAGCACCTGATCGACCTCCCACGAGGCGCAACGCGCCTCGGCGTCGTCCGGGGCGGGGCCAGCGAAGCAGTAGACGCGCTTCTTGCTGCGTGTGTAATTGACGTGGCCGAGGTCCGTCAGTTCGCCAGCGATGACGCCGGTCTCCTCCATCGTCTCGCGGCGCGCGGCCTGCTCCGGCGTCTCCTCGCCGTCGATCATCCCCTTGGGGATGCCCCACGGCGAGCGGCGATTGTACACGCCCGACGGGTGGACGAGCAGCACCTCGAGGCCGTCGGCCCCCTGGCGATAGAGTAAGGTTCCCGACGACTGCTTCATCGACGCCCTCCGCTCACGGCACCGGCAAATGATCGAGGATGCGCCCCAGGATCGTCTCGGCGGTGATCTCCTCGGCCTCGGCCTCATACGTCACGCCGAGCCGATGCCGCATGACATCATACGCGATCGACTTGATGTCCTGCGGCGTGACGTAGGCCCGGCCCGCGAGCAGCGCCTGGCCACGCGCGGCGCGTGTCAGGAAGATCGTCGCGCGGGGACTTGCGGGCAGTTGGATGAACGGCCCGAGGTCGAGGCCGTACTCGGCAGGCCGGCGCGTCGCGTGGACGATGTCCACGATGTACCCCTTGAGCCGGTCGTCGATGTGGATTCCGTCGAGGATGGCCCGCAGCTCCGCGAGGTCGTGCGGCTCCAACACCGGCTCGACGGCGATGTCCGGTCGGGTGGCCGACATGCGGTCGAGGATGGCGAGTTCCTCATCCCGGCTAGGGTAGCCGACCCTCAGTTCGAGCATGAAGCGGTCGAGCTGGGCCTCGGGGAGTGGGTACGTCCCCTCTTGTTCGATGGGGTTCTGCGTCGCCAGGACCAGGAACGGCTCGCCGAGCGGGAACGTCGTGTCGCCGATCGTCACCTGGCGCTCCTGCATCGCCTCGAGCAACGCCGACTGCACCTTCGCGGGTGCGCGGTTGATCTCGTCGGCGAGGATGAACTGCGCGAAGATCGGCCCCCGCTTGACGGTGAACTCGCCGGAGCGCGGGTTGTAGATCTGCGTGCCCAGCACGTCGGAGGGCAACAGGTCCGGCGTGAACTGGATGCGCTTGAAGCTGAGGCGCAGGGCCGACGCCAGCGTGCGGACGGTCAGCGTCTTGGCGAGGCCCGGCACCCCGACGAGCAGCGCGTGCCCGCCGGTGAGCAGCGCGACGAGCAACCGATCGACGAGCGTGCGCTGGCCGACGACGACTCGGCCGATCTGGGCGTAGAGCGGCCCCAGCCGTTCGCGGGCGGCTTCGACGATCCGGGTGCGTGCTTCGAGGTCGGTCATGGATAAGGTCCGAAATACATGCAAACAACAGAAATTCGTAGGGTGGGTCGAGCGAAGCGAGGCCCACCCGCGCTTCACCGACAGCACCCCTGTCCATGAAACCGGTGGCTGGTGGTGGGGG
>JANXSH010001139.1 GCA_025356615.1 Planctomycetia bacterium
GTTGCGTGATCTCGCCCAGGGTGAGCAAGAGGGTGTTATCGTAGCTAGTTACGGGCTGGTTCATGGTGTCGGTTGCTCCCCTCGGGCGAGGGGATACGGATCGTCGCGGCATCTCCACCGATTATAGAGGATTATCCCCGAACGACACGGGAAGGGAAAGAGACGATTCGCTCCAGAATTTTGCCCCGCCGCTCCAGGAAGCGTTCGGGGTCAATAGTCGTCCCTGGGAGAGGGCGAAGTCCGCCTCGTCCGGGGGCGGTCGTCCTCATCGAGTTCCGCCCGCCGCGACAGCCGGGTCGGCCTGGAATCTTCGTCTGCGGTGGGAATGCCCATCATCCGGGCGTAGACTGCCGCGACGAACAGGCAGGAGAACGGGGCCGTGAACAGCATGCCGAAGCAAACGAGGACTGCCCCGCTCACCGCCGTGAGGACCGACAGCAGGTTGACCCCGATGAAACTCAGGGTGTGCCCCTCGCTGAGACGCCAGCAGCCGCGCATTGCCTCGATGACGCCGAGCTTCTTGTGGACCACGAGTTGGAAAGCGAAGGTGAAGAGGCGTGCCTCGAGGTAGACGAAGATCACCAGGCCGAGAACCCCGGTCGCCATCATTCCGGCTCCCTCGATGATTTCCCCATTGGGGGTGGTTCGCCGATTCGAGAACATCACTTCGGTGATGATGAGCATGATGACGGTCGGGATGTAGGAAACGAAAGAGAGGATACCCTGGAAGAAAGCCAGCCCGATGAGTTGCCCAATGTAGTGGAATCCGCCGAAGAAGTCGTTGAACGACCAGTCCTTCCCCCGCACGACACGTAGGGCGACGAACTGCGGCCCGCGCAGGAGGGAGAGGACGACGATGAGGTAGATGAAGAAGCCTAGCAGCGGGATCATGGCCAGGATCAAGACCGGGATCAGGATCAGGATGGCCACGAAAATGAACCCGATCGCGGGGCCGATGAATTCGCCCGTGCAGGACCACGCGAGGCGATAGCTCGACCCGATGTCTACCGTGTGGTCGGTCGGCAAGGTGTCGAGACGACCCCGTCGCGGCCTGTCCTCGTCCTCCTCGAAGTCCAGGTCGGCCCGCCGCCGCGGCCCGTCGTCGTCCTCGTCGAGGTCGCGTTCGCGCCGTCGCGGCGGAGGCCCGTCCTCGACGGGGCGTTCGCGCCGGGGCCGATCGGGGGCGTACTTGTCGAGGTTGATTTCGGGCCGGCGCTGGGGCGCATCGTCGTCGAAGTCGAGCGAGGCGTTGCCCCGCGCGAAAGCGGGCGGCACCCCGGCGGGATCCTCGAATGCGAAAGGGTTCTCGTCTCTCGCCGGCGGTGCCTCTCGTCGCTTCGGCTCTTCCGGCGGGTCGATCAATTCCAGCGTAGGCAGCCCGGAGTTCTCGAGGTCCGGCACCCGGAATTGATGGGTACATTTCGGGCACTTGACCAGCACCCCCGGCTCGAGCGCGGGGGACCGCCGCAGGAGGATCCCGCACTGGGGACAGGGGAAGGTGTCGATCATCGGATCTCTCGTCGAAACGGGCGTCGCGGCTCTGTCCATGAGGGTAGCGATCGGGGCGTTCCCCGGCCACCCGCGCCGTCTTCCTCTTGACCCCGCCCCGACCGCCATCATACCATCGCCTCATGATCGCCGGATACAACACCAACGGCTTCGCCCACCACCGGCTCGAGGACGCCCTGACGGTCCTCGCGGAACTGGGCTACGGCAGCGTCGCGCTGACGCTCGATGTCCACGCGCTCGACCCGTTCGGCGACGACCTCGCGGGCGAGGTCCGGCGCGTCCGCGCGACCCTCCGGCGCCATCACTTGCGATGCGTCATCGAGACCGGGTCGCGGTTCCTCCTCGACCCCCGCCGCAAGCACCAGCCGACGCTCCTCGACGCCACGGCAGAGGGCCGGGCGTGTCGCCTCGATTTCCTCCGCCGCGCGATCGACATCGCCGCCGACCTGGAGGCCGACGCCGTTAGTTTCTGGTCGGGGGCAGAAGAAGACGGCCCTCTCGCCTTGGCCCCCTCGCTTACAGCAGAGGGGGACCCCAACAACCCCCCGGTCCTGCTCCCCCTCCCCTTTAGAGGAGGGGGCTGGGGGGTGGGGTCAGCGTCACTCGAACCTCATCCCCAACGAATGGAGGGTGAACCTTCCGTCCTCCGCCTCCGCGACGGCTGCCTCCTCCTGTGCGATCATGCCGACCTACGCCAGGTCCGCCTCGCGTTCGAGCCGGA
>JANXSH010001142.1 GCA_025356615.1 Planctomycetia bacterium
CCCGTACTACCGCGCCAGCCAGTTCTCGCCGTTCTACGCCGAGCCTGCCGCCGCCGCCGCCGTCGAGTACATGATGGACAAGGCGCTCGCCCCCGAAGCGCGACAAGGCGGTCTGACCGAGCTATTCTGCCAGTGGTGCGACGATGAGGGGGAGAAGTACGACACCCCCCGCCCCGCCGTCTCTTCGAAACTCTCCGAGGAGGAGAACAAGCGCCTCATCCGCGAGTGGCTCGAGGCCCGCGAGCGCTACATCCTCAAGCCGATGAACTGCCCGCACCACATCCAGATCTTCAAGGCGTCGCCGATGAGCTACCGCGACTTGCCCGTCAAGCTCGCGGAGTTCGGCACCGTCTACCGCTACGAGCAGAGCGGCGAACTCAACGGCATGACCCGCGTGCGCGGGTTCACCCAGGACGACGCCCACTTGTTCGTCACCCCCGAGCAGGTCGAGCAGGAGTTGCGGTCCGAACTCGAACTCGTCGTCTTCATCCTCCGAATCCTGAACCTCGTGGACTACCGCGTCCGGGTCAGCGTTCGCGACCCGGCCTCCGCCAAGTACGTCGGCGACCCCGAACTGTGGGACAAGGCCGAGAAGACCCTCACCGATGTCGTCGCCTCGACCGGCATGAGTTACTCGATCGGCGTCGGCGAGGCGGCGTTCTACGGCCCCAAGATCGACTTCATCGTCCGCGACTGCATCGGCCGCGAGTGGCAACTCGGCACCGTGCAGCTCGACTACAACCTCCCCGAGCGCTTCGGCCTGGAGTACGTCGGCGCGGACAACAAGACCCACCGCCCCGTCATGATCCACCGCGCGCCGTTCGGCTCGATGGAGCGCTTCATGGGCATCCTCATCGAACACTTCGCCGGGGCGTTCCCGCTGTGGCTCGCGCCGGAGCAGGTGCGCGTCATGCCCATCACGGATCGCTTCATCGACTACGGCAAGCAGGTCGAGGCGAAGTTGCGCGAGGCGGGCTTCCGCGTCAGCGGCGACTACCGCCCCGAGAAGGTGAACTATAAGATCCGCGAGGCGCAGCTCGAGAAGATCCCCTTCATGTTCGTCGTCGGCGAGAAGGAGCAGACCGCCGGCACGGTGGCCGTCCGCGACCGGGTCGCCGGCGACCTCGGCGCGATGCCGCTCGAGGAGGCCATCGCCCGGCTGAGCGCGGAGGTGAAGGAGCGCCACGTCCGGCAGGTGAGTGTCGCGTCGGCGGCGATGGCGGAGGGGAAGGCGAAATTCGGGGAGTGAGGTTGACGAAGCAGGAGGAGACCCGATGTGCGTCCACGATCCGTTCGACGACCCAGTGATGGGTAGTGTGACCTTCGACGCGAAGGTGAACGAGTGGGAGTTCTGCATTGCCATCGCCGACAAGGAAGTCAGGGGCAATATCGTCCCGGAAAATCATCATCGACCATTGGAAGAACAAGGGCTGAACGAGATTCGCGAGTCCGTCGCCTGGATTCGGGACAACGAGCCAAGCATCCGGCAGTACATCACCACCGAGATGTTCGAAGGCTGGCTGAGTGGCTGGTACGACGAGGAGATAGATGTCGTCACCACCCCCGAGGGGTTCCGGGAGGCGATTTCTTTGTCCGGTTTTAGTGTACTGGAGGATCGGGTAACCAGCCTCCTTTACTACGACGATGGAGGACTGTTCGGCGGACACAGCATCGTGCTTTCGGTCGGTGCCGGCGGGCGCTACGAGTATCCGCCCAATATTTGGGGTTAGTGCGTCTCTGTTCCCCTCGATCAACTCTGTCGTCTGGACTGATGCACATCATCACTCGCAAACGCCTCAACGAGTTCGCCGCTCGATATCCGAAGACGAGATCCACTCTCGCTCATTGGTATGGAATACTCGCACCGGCAGCCGTCCGCTCGTTTGCTGAATTACGCATGCTGTTTCCGAGTGCGGATCAGGTTGGTAAGCTGACAGTCTTTGATATCGGAGGCAATACCGCACGCCTCATCGCCGCCATCCACTACAATCGCAAGAAGATATACATTCGTGCGGTTTTGACTCACGACGAATACGACGAAGGAAAGTGGAAGGAATAGGACCATGACGACGACCGAACTCGAGACAGTCGAACATCTGTGGCCGTCCCTCTCGACGTTGCTGTTCGTCCCGCACACCGAGATCGAGTACAATCGGCTCGTGCAGACCCTCGACGCTTTGATCGATGTCGTGGGCGAAGAAGGGACTCATCCCCTGGCATCGTTCATGGAGGTCATTGGCGTTCTAATCGAGGAATACGAAAATCAATATGTCCCCGAGATCGCCGACGCCTGAGTAACTATACCGTCCAAGGAACCCCCGCCATGACCTCGACGCGCTCGTCTCCCCTCGTGTGGATCGCGGCCATCGCCGTCATGGCGATGGCGGCCTGTATCACCGTGTTCGTCCTCGCCGACCACTGGATGCCGAAAAAAGCCGCCGGGACGAGTACGCCGGCCACCGGCGCGAAGCCGAAGACCGAGGCCGACCTCGTTCGCATCGAGCTAACCGCGAAGGAGGTCAAGAGCCTCGACGTGCGCTCGGCCCCCGCCACGTCAGCCAAGGTGCAGGAGCGACTCAAGATCCACGGCTTCGTCATGGCCCAACCGGGGCGCGAAGTCGTCCTCACGGCCCCGGTCGCTGGCTACATCCGCGCCCCGGTGCCGGCTGAGAACCTGCCCGTCCCCGGTCGGACGGCCCGCAGAGATGCCGAACTCTTCCGCCTCGAGCCGGTCCTCTCGCCCGTCGAGAAGACGCAGTACGCCTCCACCCTCGTCCAACTCTACACACTCCGGCGAGGCATCGAGGGCGAGTTGGCGAAGGCACGCGAGAGCGTCAAGGTCGGCGAGAAGGAGAAAACCCGCATGACCGGCCTCGTCCGGGAGAAACTCCGCAGCGATCAGGACTTGGAGCAAGCAGCCGCACGCCTCGAATTTGCGGAGACCGACCTCGCCGCTGCCGAAGGCAAGTTGAAGATCATCGCCGACAACGTCGGCCAGATCGAGAAGGAGCAGACTTTGCCCCTCTCGATCAAATCCCCACTCACGGGCCGAGTCCTCGCCCTGAACGTCAGTCCCGGCCAATACGTCCAGGCGTCCGCCCCGCTCGCCACCATCGCCGACCTCGACACGCCCTGGCTCCGCGTCGCCGTCAGCGAGCAGGACTTGCAGCGCATCGACTACGAGTCCCCCGCGACCATCCAGATCGGCAACCCTTCGTGGTCGCTGATCGCGAAGCCAGTCGGCCTCGTCCCGCGCGTCGATCCGCTCCGCCACACCGCCGATGTCCTCTACGACCTGGGCAAGGCGACGGTCCCCGAGGGCAAACGCCCCCCGGTCTACGCCCGCGATCAGATGTTGACGGCACTCTTGCCGCTCGACCGCGAACAGACCGAGTCGGTCGTCCCCGCTTCCGCCATCGTCCACGACTACCACGGTAGTTCGTGGGTCTACCTGGAAGTCGGCGGCGACAAGGGTCACGTCTATGAACGCCGCCGCGTCGAAGTCGGCGCGAGCGTCGAGCAAGGCGTGGTCGTCCGCCCCCCTCTCTCCCCGAGCGACAAGGTCGTCTTCTCGGGGGCCGCCGCCCTGTTCAGCCGCGAATTCTATCGCCCGCCCACCGGCGCGAAGCCCGTCGTCGTCGAGGACGACGATTGAGCTACGCTGCGAAGACCTAACCCCCTAACCCCCTTCCCTAAAAGGAAGGGGGGACCAGACACGACCCACTCCTGCTCCCCCTCCCTGTTAGGGGAGGGGGCTGGGGGGTGGGG
>JANXSH010001190.1 GCA_025356615.1 Planctomycetia bacterium
CGGGGTCGAAGACCCCGGTGGCCTGCCACTGGCCCACTCATCGGGGTGGAGCGAGTGGCACTTTCCGGGGTCTTCGACCCCGGCCACGCTCCCACCACTTCGGGAACTCATTCCCGCCCACATCCTAGATCAGTTCTCGCAGCGGCTCGGCCTGGTCTTCGACGAGGAACTGGGGTCGGCCGTTGAGGTCCGTGATCGTCGTGCGGCTGGTGTCGATGCCGAGGTTGCGGTACAGGGTGGCGAAGAGTTCGCCAAAGGTGACCGGGCGGGAGGTCGCCTCCCCGGCGATCTTGTCGGTCGCCCCGATGACCTGGCCCGTCTTCATGCCGCCGCCCGCGAGCAGCGCGCAGTTGACCTGGGGCCAGTGATCCCGGCCCACCTGGGCGCTGATCTTCGGCGTGCGACCGAATTCGCCCATGATGACCACGGTGCAGTCGTCGCCGAGGCCGCGCTGGTGGAGATCCTCGACCAGGGCGCTGACGCAGCGGTCGAAGAGGGGGAAGTCCACCTTCTCCCGCTCGAAAATGGTGTTGTTCGGCCCGCCGTGCCAGTCCCACTTGCTGTAGTTCAGGGTGACGACGCGGGCACCCGCCTCGACGAGTCGCCGGGCCATCAACATGCTCTGGGGGACGCGCGGGGCACCGTCGTTGTCGATGAAGACCTTGGGATTCCCCACCCCGTAGCGCTCGACGACGCGGGGGTCTTCCTGGGAGATGTCGAGGGCGGTCGCCAGGCGGGAGGACGTGAGCAGCCCGAAGGCTTGCTCGGTGAAGTGGTCCGCCCCCTTCATCACCCCGGACGTTTCGATGTCACGGCGCATGCCGTCGAAGTTGCGCAGCAGGGTCTTTCGGTCGGCCAGGCGGTCCACCGAGATGCCGCGCAGGACCATGTCGTTACGCGAAGGCCCCATGGGGCGGAAGGGGGCCAGCGAGGTTCCGAGGAAGCCCGGACCCGGCTCGTTGTAGGGGCCGTGCGTGATGGGGTAGCACAGGCTGAGGAAGGCCGGCGTCGCCCGATCGACCTGCCCCTGGACTTTGGCGACGACCGAGCCGAACTGCGGCCACCCACCCGAGGGCGTCGGCTTGCGGGGGTTGTGCCCGTTGAAGACCTGGATGGCGTCGTGATCGACCTGGTTGCCGACGAGCGACCGCACGACGACCAGCTTGTCCATGATCTTCGCCAGCCGGGGGAAGGCTTCGCAAATCTGGATCCCGTTGACCTTCGTCGCGATCGGCTTCCAGGGGCCGGCGATCTCCTTCGGCGCGTTCGGCTTCAGGTCGAACATATCCTGGTGGGGCGGCCCGCCGACCAGGTAGATGAGGATGACCGATTTCCGCGACGAGCGAATGTTGGCGGACGACTCGGCCTTGAGCAGTTGGGGCAACGTGAGGCCCCCGACGCCGAGCGAGCCGATCTTCAGGAAGCTGCGCCGGTCCAATCGGTGATGAGTCGCCATCGGTGTTCTCCAGGTAAAGCGATGGATCGATGCAGGTAGGGAGATCGTCCGCGAGGCGGGATTCGTCTCATCCTACTCGTCGAGGGGCAGAGAATCCACACCTTTCTGGAACATTCGTGCCTTCGATGGGGGCAAGAAGAACCCAAAATATTCCCCGGCCCGTAACACCTGCCGACTCTCGCTGTATGTGAATCATATGGCTAAAGCACTCGGTGCGGGAATCCCTAGGCGAGGAGCAATCCTCCGCCTCAGAGGACGTGCCGTCGTGTTCTCGACCTTCGCGTTCTGATCGGTTCGTCAACACTCAGACTTCAAGGTGATTCATGACGTTGACTTGGCTACCTCAATGGATGAAGAAGGCTCAGGCAGCTCGCCCGCAGCGAACCCAGGCCGCACGCCGACCTCGACTCGGCGTCGAGGCGCTGGAGGACCGACTCCTGATGGCGATCGATTTCGGCGTCACTCCGAGGCTCGCCAGCTCTCAGGGCTTCACCTACTCGGGGGTCGGGTTCCAAAACTACAGTATCGCTGGCATCATCAGCTCCGACATGAAGGGGAGCGCGGAAGACGCCAAGCACTACAAGGTCACGATCGACTGGGGCGACGGGACGAAACGGGACGATGCGCATCTCGATTTCGTCAAGGCGGTGTGGGACAAGCCGGGCCACGGTTACCCGTTGGCCGTCAAAGGCTCGCACACCTACTTCCTCTCCACCACCACCAATCCCACCCAACCTCAACATTACGGCGTCGATATCTACATCAGCCACAATGGCGCAACCCCCATCAAAGAGTCGCTCGGTCGCATGGACGTATATTGGATGACCTACGAACTCGGTGACACTCAGAGCATTACCCGGACGCGCCAGGGTACGGAGCCTGTGGCCCCGTCCACCGGGAAGGAACTCCCCGGCTACGTCCACATCGACGCCACCAAAGTGAACTCCGCATCACCTGGGACGTTCTCCGCGAACATCTACAAGCCCGTCACCGACACGCTGGTCGGGTGGATCGACGCGGATTACAACGGGAAGCCGAATGTCGTGGAATCCGACTACACGGTGCAGATCGATTGGGGAGACGGGAGTGGATGGGAGAAGGGATCGGTGAAGCAAATCCCTGGGAACAAGAGCCGGCTGGAGGTTCGAGGGACGAAGGAACATCCCTATTGCATTCCGGGCCTCTATGAGGTGCATGCCTACATCACGGGGCCAGACAACACCTCGATGGCGTATCACATGGGTGACGCCAGGGTCTCGTCCTTTCTGCCGGACCCCCGCCCCGGGAAATCGATCACCTACGACCTGAACCAGCGAATCCTCCACTATCTCGCCGGGCTAGTGGGTGATCAGATCGGCAGCGGCGAATGCACCGATGCCATCATCGAGGCGCTTCGGGTGTCCGGAGGTCGGTTCGACCTGCACGGTCAAGTGGACAATTGGACCTGGGGGACACCCGTCGCCACGATCAACCACGGTGTAGCCACTTTCTCCGGGACGGTGAAGCCAGGGGACATCATCCAATACTACACGGCAAAGACTGATACGAACCTAGGGGGGAAACATACCGCAGTCGTCGGCGCGGTTGCGAACGGATTGCCTACCTGGATCTACGAACAGAACACGTCTCATAAGGTGAACGGGAAGTGGGTCGATACTTACAAGCGTGTCTTGTACTACCAGGATCGCACCTGGAATTTCACCCACTATGCCGGCCAGATCACGATCTACCACCCTGATGCCCTTGGATACGACCCCGAGACGGTCAGATACACCGTCGTAAACAAAACACTCCAGCCGGTGACGACCTATGACGTGGTCAAGGACCTGGTGACTGGCAAGGAAAGCACCCCACCCGCCAAGAATGACCCGACGGAGCATATGCTGAAAGAAAATGGGGTATTCGGAGCCTATGACATTGTGACTTTTCCGGCCTGGAAGGGCAACTACGTCGAAATCCTGCGTCTGAAGGGCTCCAACGATCCTGGAGTCGTGATCGAGGATGGAGCGGCATACGAGGTCAGGGGAAACAAGATCTACAAGCTCGACGGGTGTAGCTGCACGAATTGAGACCATCGTCAGAGACGGCCATGCCCGTTGAGCCAGGGCGAAATTCACGAGGGTGGACACCCAGACTGGACAGCAGTCGGGTGCCTGCCACATTTTCGACCCGTTCGTCGGCGGCACGTTGGCGGTCGATACCGTCCCCCGGCTGGGGCACTGGGCAGCAAATAGTCGATGCAGATGGGTGGCGTCCGCGAGGCGGGATTCGTCTCATCCTTCTCGTCGAGGGGCAGACAATCCACATCTTTCTGGAACACTCGTGCCTTCGATGTCCACCAAGGTCTCGCTCTGGGTAGCTCTCTGTGGGTTCGTTTGTCTTGGATCCTTCGCCCCATTTACCCCGTCGCCCCCATCATCGACCCGCAGACTCCTCTCGTCCGGCGGCGACGACGTGGGTATAATTCTCCGAGGTTGATGCCTCATCGGAACAGGCGTTCGGTCGGATCCCTCGACCCGCCTACCGTGTCAGCCCGAGAGGAGAGCGTTCATGTCACGCCGGAACCTGTTCTGGTTGCTGGGCATCGTGTCCATCTCCGTGTTCGGCCTCGCCGTCGCCTACAGCGCGCCGACCCGCGAGAAGGACAAGGACTACGAACTCGTCCGCCTCCTGGTGGACGTCTTGCACGAGGTGCGACAGAAGTACGTCGTCGATGTGGACCCCGAGCGCGAGCGGAAGCTCGTCGAGGACATGATAAACGGCGGCCTCGAGCGCCTCGACCCTCACTCGCAATACATCAACCCCCGCGAGTACGAGCAGTTCAACAAGCACAGCGAGGGCGAGTTCGGCGGGGTCGGCATCCAGGTCGGCTACGATCGCCACAAGAGCGGGATGTTGTCCGTCATCAGCCCGATGGCTGGCACCCCGGCCTACGAGGCGGGCGTTATCGCGGGCGACCTCATTCTCGCCATCGACGGCAAGCCGACCGAATCGATGCGCATGAGCGAGGCGATCGACATGATCCAGGGCAAGCCGGGGTCGAAGATCGTCTTCGAGCTACGGCGCGAGGGCGTCAAAGAGCCTTTGACGATCCCGCTCACCCGCGCCCTCATCAAGGTGGCCAGCGTCATGGGGGATGTCCGCAAGGCCGACAACCCCAAGGATTGGGACTACGTCCTCGACAAGAAGGATCGCATCGCCTACATCCGCGTCACCAGCTTCGGCAAGAACACCACCGCCGAGTTGCGGGCCGTCGTCCAGGGGTTGGAGAAGGACGGCATCCGCGGCCTCATCCTCGACCTGCGGAACAACCCAGGCGGGTTGCTACGCTCGGCCGTCGAGATCAGCGACATGTTCCTGACCGAGGGACTCATCGTCCGCACGAAGGGCCGGAACCACAAGGACGAGGAGTACCGCGCCCAGATCGAAGGGACGTTGCTCGAAGGCCCCGGCGGCCAGGTGCCGATCGCGGTCCTCGTCAACAAGTACAGTGCCAGCGCCAGCGAGATCGTCTCGGCGGCCCTCCAGGATCACAAACGGGCCGTCGTCATCGGCGAGCGGAGCTACGGCAAGGGCAGCGTCCAGAACATCATCCTGATGGAGAACGAAACCAGCGCCCTGAAGTTGACGACCGCGAGTTACTGGCGGCCGAGCAACAAGAACATCCACCGCTTCCCCGACAAGAAGGATTTCGAGGCGGCGAAGATCGACCCGGACGAATGGGGGGTGAAGCCGGACGCCGGTTTCGAGGTCAAGCTCACGGACGAGGAGCGGACGCGCTACCTGCTCTACCGCTCCGACCGCGACATCATCCGCAAGACCCCCGCGAAGCCCAAGAAGGACAAAGACGGCAACGTCGAGGCACCCTTCGTCGATCGTGTCTTGGGCAAGGCGGTCGAGCATATGAAGAAGGCGATCGAGAAAACACCGATCGTCCCAGCCAAGGGCGATGCGTGACGACGCCCGTCTGAGCGCGGCCCAACGAGGCGGAAGCGTTCGCGACGAGCCATTCGACCCGTCCTTCGCTGACCAATGGTCCGCAAGCCTTCGCGTGAGACGCAGTCCCTTCACCCGGCGTTTCGCGATCTTTTACGTTCAATCGCTACAACCGCCACGACTCGGGTAGACGGCATCGGACAACTTTCTCAAATTACCCAGATTACCTTTGACGATATCCTCTCCACTCTTTATCGTTTAATCAGGTTCCGCGA
>JANXSH010001231.1 GCA_025356615.1 Planctomycetia bacterium
CGAACTCGTCGGTGATCGGTATCGCGTCCGGCGCATGATCAGCGAGACGTGGATCCCTGCCGATCAGGTCCAGGCGCTCTGCGGGTCGCTGGTCGAGGCCTACGAATTCCTGCGCGGGCGTGCCAACCTCAACGACACGGCCGAGCGCCTTCGCATCGCCGAATGGTGCAGGCAACACGACCTGCGCGACCAGGCGATCAACGAGATTCGCGAGGCGTCCCATCTACGCCCGCAGGACGAGCGCATCCGTCGCATGCTCGCCCACCTCGAGGCGACAAAGACGCGACCCGCGCAGACGGCCGAGGCCGCGAAAGAAGCGCCCGCGCCGCGCGTCGAGGTGACGGCGGAATCGGCGACCCAGTTCGCGACCCGCGTCCAGCCGATCCTGATGAACGCCTGCGTGAAGTGTCACAACACGGGGCGGGGCGGGCGGTTCCAACTCACCCACATCACCGGCTCCGGGCTGGCCGATCGGCGGACGATGGAGAAGAACCTTTCGGCGGTCCTCGATCAGATCAACGCGCGGGAGCCGCGACTGAGCAGGCTGTTGACGAAATCCATCAACATCCACGGTCGCGACATGAATCAGGCACCGCTCAACGGTCGGAACGCCGTCGCCTTCCGTACACTGGAACAGTGGGTCGATCGGACCGTGGAGGGCAACCCGCAACTCGCGGAGCGCAGCGTCATCAGCTCGGCAGCCGTGGCCCCGCCGTCGGCGTCCGCGTCGGCGTCTCCCAAATCCGGAGAACGTTGGGGGGCGGACCGCGTCGTCGAGCCTCGCCCCATGACCCCGCCCGCGTCGCCGAGCACCCCGCCGCCGGAAAATCGGGACCAACCGGGGGCAAGTTGGATAAACAAGACTCCGCCCCCGTCGCCCACGCCGACGAATCCCGTGACGACCCCGACCGCGCCGGCCGTCGCCGACCCGGTCGATCCCGAGGGATTCAACCGCGAATTCCACGCACCGCCGACGCCGGGCGAAGGGCGGCAGCCTGGGACGTGACCGCACCCGTGATGGAGGACTTCGATGACGCCTCTGGATTATCTCGTGATCGCCCCGCACCCCGATGACGCCGAGCTGGGCGTCGGCGGGACGATCGCCTTGCTCCTGTCCCACGGCGCGCGGGTCGGCGTCCTCGAACTGACGGACGGAGAGCCGACGCCCCACGGCAGCCCGGAGATCCGGGCGCGCGAGACGGCCGCCTCGACGGAGGTATTGGGCCTGTCCTGGCGGGGGAATCTCGGGCTGGTCAACCGGCGACTGGAGGCCGACCTCGACAGCCGGGCGAGGCTCGCCGGGGTGTTGCGCCAGGTCCGCCCTCACACGTTGCTCGCGCCGTATTGGGAGGATTCGCACCCCGACCACGTCGCAGCCAGCGCCCTCGTGGACGCGGCGAGGTTCTGGGCGAAGTTGACCAAGAGCGACTTGCCCCACGAGCCGCACTACCCCCGGCGCATCCTGTATTACTTCAGCATCCACCTCCGCATCCACCCGCGCCCCTCGTTCGTCCTCGACATCAGCGCCCACCTCGAAACGAAGATGCGCGCCCTGGCGTGCTACCACTCCCAGTTGATCGCCGGCCGACCCCAGACGCCGCCGACCTTGCTCGACGACGTGCGCGACCGCGCACGCTACTGGGGCTGGGCGATCGGCGTCGCGCACGGCGAGCCGCTCCTGTGCCGTGAGGATATCGGGCTGCGGGGGCTGAATGATTTGCTATGATACCCTCGGGGAGACGAGCCGAGTACGAGGTGAGCGATGAAAAAGAAGAAGGCGACGGAAGAAGAAGTGCCGGAAGAGGAGAGGGACGCCGAGGAGGAGGCGGCGCTGGACAGCGTCGGGCAGACGTTGATCGTGGTGCCGACCGACCTGTTGCCCGCGATTCGGGAGTTGATCGCGAACCACAAGCGGGCAGGGCAAGGGACGAGTGGGGATGACGAGGGCGATACTTGATGGATGTGGGAGGCGAGTGACCGCCTCGACGGAGTGGTCTCTCGAATGAAGAAGCTTGCCTTGTTCCCTGTGCTACTGGCTGCCGCCTGTCTCGTCGCTGGGCTATACGGAGCCTTACACAACCAGATATCCTACACCGTCTCGTCCGACTACTTTCACAGCTTCAAGTTTCACCAGTTCGGCATTCCCGAAAACCTGCGTGGCCGCGTCGGTGCGTCCATCGTGGGGTGGCACGCTTCCTGGTGGATGGGGCTATTCATCGGGTTGCCACTGCTGATCGTCGGGTTGATCTTGCCGGGTTGGAGAACGTACCTGCGCTGCTGCCTCTTCGCTTTTGCGGTGGCTGCGATTACTGCCCTGGTCGTGGGACTGGGGGCGTTGGTGTACGCCAACCTTACGATCTCGAATTATCAGGACCCAGACGGGGCGTCGATGAGGTCGCATTCCATCGTGCCGGAATGATGCACGAATTCAGCTACCTCGGCGGATTCATTGGCATCCTCACGGGCACGCTGTACCTGATCGTGGAACGTGTCCGGCGAATCGGTCACGAATTGGACTAGAACGGTAGGAGATAATACCGTGACACCAGCCCCTCTTGCTCTGCCCCTCGTCACTCCTCCAGCGCGACGACCACGCTGCACGCGAACCCCGGAATGATGTCCTCCACGGTCAACGTGTCGGTGTCGGCGTAGATCCGCACCGGCGTGTCCTGGCGATACTCCGCCACCTCGCGTCTCATCGGATCGACGACCCACACGACGACGGCCCCCGCCCGCAGGTAGTCCTCCGCCTTCCGGCCCAACGCGGCGCGGGTGTCGTTCTTGCTGCGGATCTCGATCACGAGGTCGGGGATGGTCTCCAAGTAATCCTCGCGAGATCGCCGGGTCGGTAGTTGGCGATTGGAGAGGAACAGGACATCGGCCCCAAAGACATGATCCGGGTTCCGCACCAGGATGATCGCGACACCACCGCAGCGGACCTTGCCAAACCCTTTTCGTTCTCCCTGGCTCGTTAGTTCGCAAGCGAGATTACTCTCGACCGCGCCGTGAACTTCGTCGAGGGGAGGCAAGGTGATGAGTCTCCCGTGATGCAGTTCGTAGCGAACCGGGCCGGACGGCAGGTCCGAAGGCATCTCCGCGAGGTCCGCGACCGTGAACAACCGGGGCTGGTAGTCTTCCGGCCAGGCCAGCGCAACTGGCTTGGGGCTGATCGTCTCGTTCATGGGTGTCCTCCTCCTTGAGTCGCGTTATCGCGACACCAGGAGAATGTCCGCGGAACACGCAGGTTCCGCTCCACGGGATCGGCACTCAGGAACGGACGGGTAGGAGCGCATAGGAAAGGTCCCTGCCGGCTCATCGCCGACAGGGACCAGGCGCGCGCAGAAAAGATGACGGACGGCAAGGGGGCACTTGGTGGCCCGTCAAGGGTCTGCGCGTTCTCAATGACCGTGAACGATAAAAAAGCCGACACCGCCGACAAAAATAACATAACAATCCTCCGCCGGTCGGAAAACAACGTTGCCGGTTGCCGCATGTTCCCGATGGGT
>JANXSH010000967.1 GCA_025356615.1 Planctomycetia bacterium
TGAGAAGTCGATCCGCGTCTCTGACGAAGAACTCGCCACCGTCCACATCAAACCTCATAGGTTCCACGGCGATTGGAACTACACAATTCGTGCGTCGCCGTCTCCGTTACGGATTCCGTAATTTATGGACGGCGCCTTAGGGGAACCGTCCCTCTTCCCCCCGACCCAAGATATGTACGCGGTCCCCGAGCAGTCCGAGGTGGCGTACAGCGTGCCGGCGGGTGACAGAGTGGTCGGATTGAAGTGGCCGCTCTGGTATATCCAGACGTAACCGCCAGCATCGACGTACCAGAGGCCGCGCAGGTCATCGCTTGTGCGGAGGATTCGGACGACGGCACCTGTGGCAACCTTCCAGAGGACGCCCCCACCTCGCGGGCCGGGTGCACCCTCTGGACCTGCATCCCCCGTGATCCGGCGACGTGCGTCATTGACGCGTGCTGAACACGCACCGCTCGGTCTGTGTTCATTATTGGTTGCCATTGATACCATTGGAACCAATGTTACTTGCATGAGCAAGCGACCTCGCCCCGGTAGCGCCCTCCTCGCAGTTGGCTACATCCGCGTCTCAACCGAGGATCAGGCGCTCGGCCCCGCGGCACAGCGTTCGGCCCTCGAGTCTTGGGCGGCCCGCCAGGGGGTCTCTCTGGTCGCCATCTTCGAGGACCAGGGCGTAAGCGGCGCCGCCCCGATCGGGGAGCGAGCTGGCCTCCTGGCGGCACTCGAGGCGCTCCGGACCCACGGGGCTGGGCTGCTCGTCGCCGCGAAGCGGGATCGGCTCGCTCGTGACCAAGTAGTAGCCGCGATGGTCGAACGGGCGGTGGTTGCGGCCGGCGCGGTTATCCGCACTACAGACGGGTCAAGTGACATCGCGGGCCCCGAGGGGACCATGATGCGCGGGATCGTCGACGTCTTCGCCGCGTACGAGCGCGACGTGATTCGAGCCCGAACCCGCGCGGCCCTCGCCGTGAAGAAGGCACGTGGCGAGCGCGCTGGCGAGGTGCCGTACGGATTCCACCTTGCTGCGGATGGCGTGCGCATCGAAGAGAACACGGCCGAGCAAGCTGTGCTTACGCAGGTGCGCGAGCTCCGGGCGGCTGGTCTCTCCCACCGCGCGATCGTCCGAGCGCTCGGGGCCCGCGGGCTCGTCTCGCGCGCCGGCCATGCCTTCGGACAGACGCAGATCGCGCGCATGCTGGCGAAGGTGGCGTGAGCGGCATCGTGGACATCGCCCGCGTGAGACGGGCGCTGGCGGCACTGGACGCGCTAGCTGCGCGCTTCCCGTGGCTCACCAAGGGACCGGAGCGGGCGCGTCTCGCGAAGGCGCTGGACGGCGCTGGAAAGGAAGGCGACCGTGGAAGGACTCGAGATGGCGACGAAGAAGATCAAGGCTGAAGAGGACGAGACGCTCTCGGTGCAGCTCGGCGTACGGATCATGCCGTCCGATGCAGAACGCCTCGACGCGTTGGCGGAGCGATTCCCGATCGCGAAGCGCAATGCTATCGCGCGCCAGGCGCTCTTGATTGGGCTCGACGCGATCGAGAGCCAACCGACCATCTTACTGGGTGAGAAGCCGAAGAAACGGTGAGTGGCTAGGACGGACGGGTGGGGGGTACCCCCGGTTCCGTTTCCTCGAAGCCGGGGCTGGGCCTTCAAATTTACCAAGTTTTTTCGGGGGCGACCCATCGCACATAAGCGCACAGGGGTTGGCTAAATTTTCCGGTGGGACGCGGAAGGAGGGCCTTTACCCATATCTCCGCTGCCTTGGCGTTGATCGCCGTTTCCACCTCATCGTCGGTGCCAAGCCACGATCGCCACAGCCCCCGCGGCTGGCGACGTGCGCGACCCATGTGTGGGCCACGGCATCGACCAGCGCGCTGCCTTCAGCGGAGATAGCCGCGGCGTAGGCCCGTGCGACCACCGCCCCCTCGCGGTACACAATCGGCGCGCTCTTCGTGGGCCGCCCCGCCTGGTCGGACCTTGCCACTCGGAGGATCGTCCCCATGTCGACGCGTGGGATGTACTCGCGGTCCAGTCGCTCGGAGCCGTCCGCCAGGGA
>JANXSH010000970.1 GCA_025356615.1 Planctomycetia bacterium
GCCTGGTTGACCTTGGTATCGACATCATGGTCTCCGGTCTTGGGCCGGACGCGGATTTCCTTGAGCTTCGGCTGGTGCGATTTGCTCTTGCCGGTCTTGCGGGACTGCTCGTACCGGAGCTTGCCGTAGTCGAGGATACGACAGACCGGGGGGCGCTCGTTGGCGGCAACCTCGACGAGGTCGAGGTTGGCCTCGCGCGCCATTTCCATGGCCTGCGAGGTGGTAATCACGCCGAGTTGCTCACCGCCGGCACCGATCAGGCGGATCGGGCTGATCCGGATCTGCTCGTTGACGCGAGGGCCGAGGTCCCGCTCGTGCGGGCGCGAATTGCGATCGGGGGGACGAATGCGTGGGTCTCCTTCGAGCCTGGAGTGTTGTACGGCAGGCCGACTTCCGGGGCCGTCGTCTCAAGGATCGACCGCGCCATACGCTCGCCCGGAAGGGTAGTGCCGTCAACGTTTCCGTGAAAATAGTCGTCGCGCGGTCGTAACGGGAAGAGACACGAGTGACCCGCGAGAGGGATCACACCTCTATCAATTCATAATTTAGCACCAACTCGTCCCCGTGGGAAGGGGGAGTTTTCCAGCTGAGTGTGGGCCTGGAGGAACCTCCCACGAGAAAAGCGCTCTTCTCAGGCGAGAACTAGCCCCTATAATGGCCATTCGAGTAGGATATCGTCACCGAAGAAACGGAACTCTCATGTTGACAAGCGCATCGATGCCACTCTGGGCGGCTGGCTGGGTCCCGACGGTCTTGAACGTCTTCCTGTTCCTCACCAGCCTCTGGCTCATCATCCTCGTGCTGATCCAGCGCGGCAAGGGCGGCGGGCTGGCGGGGGCCTTCGGCGGGGCGGGCGGCGGCAGCGCCTTCGGCTCACGCGCCGGAGATATGTTCACGAAGATCACCATTTACTCCGCCGCCGTCTGGATCCTGCTCATCATGTTCCTCATCAAGCTGACGCAGGACCTTACGCCGCTCGCGCCCAAGCGCGGGGGAATGGTGCAGACCCCACTCTCCCCGGACGATAAGCCGGGCGAGTAACTCGACCCTCTAATTTCCTGGGCTGTGCCGCTGTCACGACCGTCTGTTGCGGGCAACAGACGGTCGGTCGCCGTTTCCGGTTCCCTCTCGAAGATTCTGAAGAAGAGTGAGGTGGTCGTGCTCTACAGCATGACGGGCTACGGCGAGGCACAATTCAACGGCGACAACCTCCAGTTGGCGGTCGAGTTGCGGGCCGTCAACAATCGCTACCTGAAGGTAACGCTCCGGGCAGCCGAGCCATACAACCTCCTCGAGCCGGAGATCGAGAAGGTCATTCGCCGTGCGCTGAAGCGCGGCACGATCCAGTGTCACCTTCGCTGTCATCGGCAGATGGCCGCCAGCGACTACAAGATCAACTCCGTCGCCCTCGCCAGCTACTTGACGCAGGTCCAAAAGGCGTGCGGCGTTCTCGGCTCGGCATCCGCTCAGGCCATCCTCGCGGGCGTTCTCGCGCTACCGGGGGTCGTCCCGGAGCCGTCCGGCGTCGCGCTCGACTTAGAGCAGGAATGGCCCCAACTCGAGCGCGTTCTCGAGCAGGCGCTGGCCCGTCTCCAGACCATGCGGCTAGAAGAGGGCAGGGCGATGGCCCGCGAGCTGCTCCAGCAGCGCGACCACATCGCGGGCGAACTCGAAATGATTCGGCGGCGCGTCCCCCATGTCGCCGAGGCGTATCGGGATCGGCTCCTCGAGCGGGTCCGGTTGCTCCTGGGCGAACTCGATGTCGAGATCGAGCGTAAGGATATCATCAAGGAAGTCGCCATCTTCGCGGAGCGCTCCGACATCCGCGAGGAGGTCGTTCGCCTTTCGAGCCATCTCGGCCAGTTCCAGGAGATCATCAACGAGCCGGAGAGCGCCGGCCGAAAGCTCGAATTCCTCACCCAGGAGATGTTCCGCGAAACGAACACGATCGGTTCGAAGGCCAGCGACGTGGAGATTTCCCGCCACGTCGTCGAGATCAAGGGTGCCCTGGAGAAGATTCGCGAAATGGTGCAGAACGTCGAATGAGGTATCATCGATGACCCTGGCACCCCTGATAATCATGTCCGGCCCCTCGGGCAGCGGCAAATCGACGCTGATCCGCGCGACCGTGGCCGAGAGCAAAGTGCCTCTGCGACTCGCGATTTCCGCGACGACTCGCCCGCGCCGGCCCGGAGAGATCGATGGCGTCGATTACCACTTCTGGTCCCTCGAGCAGTTCCAGCAGCGCCTCGCCGAAGGGGCGTTCCTCGAACACGCCCAAGTTCACGGCAAACACTATTACGGCACCCCACGAAGCGAGGTCGATGGCTATCGCGAACGGGGCGTCGGAGTCATCCTCGACATCGATGTCCAGGGGGCGGCTCTGGTCCGGCCCCTCTACCCCGATCACCTGTCCGTCTTCGTCGCCCTCAGCGACCCGGCGACTTACGGGCGACGACTCCGGCAACGAGGCTCCGAAAGCGAAGAGACGATCGCCCGGCGCATGGCGACCGCCGGCCGCGAACTCGACCGCGTGAAGGAGTATCAGTATGTTATACTCAACGACGACCTCGAGCATGCGGTCCACCGCCTCCTCGACCTGATCGAACAACACCGGAACCATTCCCAGGGAGACGACGATGCACGATGATCTGAAAGAAGAAGGAATCGTCAACAAGGTCGGCGGACGATTCAAGCTCTCGACCTTGATCCAGAAACGGCTCATCATGCTCAACACGGGAGCCAAGCCGCTCGTCGATATGCGCAACCCCGACAAGATGGCCATCGTGATCCAGGAAATCTTGCAGGACAAGATATTCCTCGACGCCAGCGGGCTGGTCCAATCGCGCGGGATCTCACGCGAAGAAATGGCCCGCCGGGCCATGATGAGTGACGTGTCCGGCCACCTCGGGGTCGAAGACTGAGAGACGTTCCTTTTGGTCCCCCCCTCCCCTGTATTCAAGGGAGAGGGAAGTAACCCTTCTGACGCGGAGAATCCACCCATGGCCGACCTCACGCAGGATCGCACCTCGTCCGCCGCACCAGACCGCGCATCGTCGGGCGAATCCGAAGGCTACAGGCCGCTGTCGCTGCTTGCGCTGGGCGGCTTCCTCCTATCGTTGCTGTTCGGCGGGACGGTCCTCATCGGCGGCATCCTCCCGTTCGCCGTGCTGTATCGGAAATGGCTCATCGTGGCCGTCGTCGTCACCGTCGCCGCAGGTTGGTTGATCGCCTTATCGCGAAAGCGCGGCGTGGTGGGCACCATCGGCATGGCTCTGGCAGGGCTGGCGACGCTCGTGGGACTGGGGAGCCTTGTCGCGTTTTCGGGAACCTCTCCCTGGCTCCTCCCCTCGCCGATCTGGATCCTCGTCGCCGTCGCTTTGGCGACTTGCTTGCTGGCTCGGTCGCGCATCGCCGCCTCCGAAGGGACTTTGGGTGGTTCCGCCCTGGCAGGCTGGGGCGTCTTGCTCACCCTCTTCTTCGCCCTCAACTACGGAGCCTACTCCCTGTCGAACACCTACGCGGTTCGATCTCAGGGGCGGGAGGCCACTGACGAGTTCATCGAGCTGTTGAAGCAGGGTAAAACCCTCGAGGCGTTCCTCCTCACCAAACCCTCCAATTCTCGCCCTTCTGGGGGAGACCTCCGCCGAAGCGTCGAGGAGGCCTCGAACACGCCGGCCCCCCCCGCAGGTGGGGCGTACACGGCCTTCACTCATAGCCCGACGATCCGGATAATCCAAATGTCCGGGCCGGATGCGACGTTCGAGAAGGTCAGCATTCACCAGACCCATGAGCGGAACGGGTTTCAGGTCCGCACGACTTATCGAGCGTCGGGTGATCTCGGCCTCATCGAGTTCGCCGTGCTGGCCTTCGGACAGGAGTCGAATGATGGGGCAACGGTCCGTCGGCAATGGCACATCGAAGTAGGCCCCCCTTCCCCTGAGATGATGAGGAGCATTCATCAAAGTGAGGAGGGGCGCGGCCTGATCGGGGCTATCGAATCGACGAAGATGGTCGTCGGCCAGTGGCTCGAACATCTCAACACCCGCCGCATCGGAGAGGCGTATCTGAGTACGGTCTCCCCAGACAAGCGCCAGGCCCAGGCCAAGGCGCTACTCCTCAAAGAGTCCGGCATCTTTTCCTTGACCGGCCTGGCTCTTGGCGGCGGCCTCCAGGCTTCCCGCGATAGGCTCGAGGACTTCGACAAGGGTATCCAATCGTTCCAAAGTGGGTCCATCCTCGCGGATGGCTTCCTCGACGATACCGATCTGTACCCACCCAAAGGGTCGCCCACCGAGGCGGTTCGTCAGGAAATCATCGACCGTGTCCAGAAAGTCCTCTCTGGAAAAGGAACGGACGATCGCCTTGAAATGTCGATGGTCGAAATCCCCCTTTATCGTCGAACCGCAGAAGCCAAGGACACGATCTCGATCCGCTATCCCGTCCAAATGATCTCGAGAGCGGACGGCAAGGCACGCTTCATCGAAGGGGAATTGGAGATCATCGGCCCCTGGTCCAACGAGCCGCTGCCCCCGCACAAGTTCCAGGTCCGGCGACTTCGCCTCCTTCGTGGGCATATGTCACCCGAACTGAGCAGAGGGCCACCAAGGTGACAAGGTGACAAAGTGACAAGGTCTGTGTCACCTTGTCACCTCTCAGGCCAGGACGGCCTGAAATCAGGCGGAGGGATCTCATGGGCTGGGCGACGGGTTATATCGAAAGGCTCGGTCGCGGGGAAATCGTGTCGTTTCGCCCGCGCGGGCAATCGATGACCGGCAAGATCGAGTCGGGGCAGCTCTGCACCGTCGGGCCGGTCGACCCGGTGACACTCCTCGTTGGGGACATCGTCCTGTGCAAGGTGCGAGGCCGCGAGTACTTGCACCTCGTCAAGGCGATCCAGGGCGCGCGGTATCAGATCGGCAACAATCGCGGACACATCAACGGCTGGGTAAGCGCGGGTGCGATCTATGGCAGGTGTGTCCGCGTCGAGGCGTGAAAGTCTCACCCCAGCGTCTTGCCGATTGCCTCGGCGACGCGGTGGCACTCGCGCATCATCCGGGTGAACATCTCGGGCGTCAGCGCCTGGTAGCCATCGCTGAGTGCCTTTTCCGGGTGCGGGTGGATCTCGACGATGAGGCCGTCCGCGCCAGCGGCTACGGAGGCGCGTGCCATCGTCGAGACGAGGCTCGACTTGCCAGTGCCGTGACTAGGATCGACCATCACCGGGAGGTGCGTCTTCGACTGGAGATAGGGCACGCTCGCCAGCGGCAGCGTGAACCGGACGTGGTCCTCGAACGTCCGGATGCCGCGCTCGCACAAGATGACTTGAGCCGACCCCGCATTGAGGACGTACTCGGCGGCGAGCAGGAACTCTTCCATCGTGGCCGAGGGACCGCGCTTCAGGAGGACCGGCATCCCGCGCCGACCGATGGCCTCGAGGAGCGGGTAATTCTGCATGTTGCGGGCACCGATCTGGAAGATGTCGGCGTACTTCGCGATCATGTCGATGTGTTCGGCGGCCATCACCTCGGTGACGATGGCGAGACCAGTGGCCTCACGCGCCTCGGCCAGCAGCTCGAGACCCTTCTCTTTGAGACCCTGGAAGGAATAGGGGCTGGTGCGCGGCTTGAAGGCACCGCCGCGCAGGGCCGTCGCCCCGGCG
>JANXSH010001348.1 GCA_025356615.1 Planctomycetia bacterium
ATCGGGCGTCTTCTCCGCCAGCAGTCCTCGCGCGTAATGAATGTCCGCCTGGGTCAGGTCCGCCTTCGAGTCCAACGCCTGCTTCAGCAGTTCTTCCGACTTCGCGTCGTTCGCCTCGACCGGCGTCCCGACTAGCGCCGCGCCGCGCAGGAGCCGGTACGTCGCGCACAACTCCGTGGGCAGAGAATTTTCCTCGATGTCCTCCAAAGCCTGCAATGCCTCGCCGGGTCCGCCCGACGAGAACAGCGCCCTCGTCCGGTCGAGCCGCATCGCGGGCGTCACCTCGACCCCGGCAGCTTGTGCCTCGTCGAACAGCTTGATCGCCTCTCGCGTACCCCCACGTTGCAGCGCGATCTTCATCAGCGACTGAACGCTGTCTCGCTGCCGCAACCGCTCCGAATCCCGAACCTTTTCTTTGGCCAGGCGCTTGTTGCGTTCCGCCAGCGCCACCCACAGCGAGCCGCCCGTCGTCGTTATGACCGCCACCGCCACGGCCGCCCACAGCCCCGCCGCCACCGGGTTGCGCCTCGTCCACATCGCCCCCCGCCGGAGCCTCGTCGGCGGTCGGGCGACCGTCGGCTCCCCGTTCAGGAACCGCCGCAGGTCGTCCGCCAACTCCCGGCCCGTCTCGTACCGCGTCGCCGGATCCTTGCGCAGGCACATCTGGCAGATCGCCTCCAGGTCTCGCGGCACGTCCCCGTTGATCGCCCGCAGCGGCTCCGGCTCTTTCTTCTCGAGTACCTCGAGCATCTGCTCCACGTTTTCGCCCACCAGGGGGACGCGTCCGGTCAGGCACTCGTAGAGGATCACGCCCATCGCGTACACGTCCGCCGGCGCTCCGGCGGACCGCGCGTCCTTTGCCTGCTCCGGCGACATGTACGAGGGTGTCCCCATCACTTGCCCGACCCTCGTGTGGCGGGTTTCCACCGCCATCCCGCTCCCGCCGACATCCCCTGCCTGCCCGTCCACTAGCCTCGCCAGCCCGAAGTCGCTCACCTTCGGCGACCCCTCCTTGGTCAGCAGGACGTTCCCCGGCTTGAGATCCCGATGCACGATCCCCACGCCGTGAGCGGCCGCCATCCCCTCGGCGACCTGCTGGACCAACCGGGCCGCGTCGCTTGGCGTCATCCGTTTGCCCTTCAGTCGCTCCGCCAGGCTGCCCCCCTCGACGAGCTCCAGGGCCATGAACGGCATCCCCAGGTGCCGTCCGAAGTCGTACACCTGCAACACGTTGTCGTGCTTGACCCGCGCGACTGCCTGGGCCTCCGCCAGGAACCTCGCCTGGTAGGTCGAGTCCACGACATCGCCCAGGATCACCTTCAGCGCCACGGGCCGCTGGAGCGACAGCTTCATCGCCTTGTAGACGACGCCCATGCCACCCCGGCCGAGTTCTTCCCCAGTCTCGTAGTCGGGGATCGTCGATATCTCCCGCGCCAGCCGGGCGGACAAATGCTCCGCATCCTCGCGGAACCGGCGACGGTACTCGGCGAGGTCGACCTTCTCCCCGGCCGCCTGGCGACACCGGATCTCGACGACGATCAGTTCAAGGATGTCGTAGTCCGTACGCGCGCGTGGGAAGCGGACGAAGTAGATATCGACGGGCGGCCGCTCGCCCCGGCCCCAGCGACACTCGAGATCGACCTGGATCAGCCGCACGGTTGCTCGGTCGAGGAACGCCTCGTCGCCGACCGAAAGGTGGTCTTCGATCTGCGGCTCGGGCGGGGCCTTCGTCCACGCCTCGTTGAACCTCTTCGCCGCGTCGCCGATGTCGGTGAAACGGGGGGCGTCGGTCTGGTCGGACATGGGCCTCTCCGTGGGGTGTCAGCCATTCGTTTGCTCGTCGATCTTACGCTGGAGGAACCGTTTGGTCTTTCGGAACACTTCGGCGACCACCGTCGCCACCAGACCCGTTTCCTTGACGATCTGGGCGTCCGATCGCCCCTCCATGCGCAGCCCCAGGATCCGCTGCTCGGTCGCGTCGAGCCGCCCGAACACCTGCTGCACGAGGTCGTTGTAGTCGGCCACCGCCTGCGGGTCCGCCCCGCCGGCCAGAATGTTGGTCGGGTCGAACGCGACCTGGCGGGTGACATCCCTCTTTTCCGTCTGGAGCGCCCGCACCCTGTTGAGGGTCTTGCGGGCGACGATCGTCGCGAGGATCCCGTACAAGCAGCCCCAGTTCGTGACCCGATAGTGGCTCCACCCCTTGCGCTGCTCCTCGTTCATGTCCAGCAAGCTGCCGATCATCGAGTGCATGACGCTCTCGGCCATGATCTGCCCGCGCAGGTGCGGCGGGATTCGCTTCTCGGCTTCTCGCAGCAGGCAGGGGAGGAAGCGCTCGTAGATGAGGGCGACGGCGTCGCGTGACCCGGCGACCAGGTCGTCGAACACCTGGAGCCGAGTGGTGTCCACCTCGATCGGGGTTCCTACGCAGGACAAATTCTCTGGCCGCATGAGTCGTCTCCGTGTGTGGGCGTCTAGAAGGATAATCACGGCGCGGAGGTCTGTTCGGGGAAGAATCTTAGGAATTCCCACAACTGCCTGTATCTCGCAAGACTCTGTTTCGAGCCGCCGTCACGCGGGTGACCGAAAGCGGGCGCTGTAATCGTTTTCTTCGCTTTATACGGAATATTGCGAATTTCGCTTCGGCGTGGAGATATCGAGAGTGTGGGCTGCTCGACGCAGGCGGCGGTCAGACGGGGTACAGTGCCCCACTCCGCTGGCAGGCGGGGCCGCGCGCGGAGGAACGACCTGATGATTCGACCCCTGATCTGTGCGCTCGTACTCGCCCTCGGCGCGTCGAGCGCGGACGCGGCCAAAGGCGGCCGCGCCTCACGCCCGCCCTCGCCGGCCCAGGCCAAGCCGCACGGCAACTCGGCGGCCTCGACGAAGCCGCAGCACCTGTATGCCATCACGAAGAGGCTGAAGGAGGGTACCAAGACGAAGATCGCGAAGTTCGGCATCTCGGGCGGGGCCGAAGTCATGCGCGGCGGCGCTCGCCCCAAATCGGCCCGCGCCGAGTGGCAAGTGAAGAAACTCAACGCCGTCGAAAACAGCAAGTACGTGTACAGTTCCAGGATCATCGATCGCGCCCCGAATCGGCGCTCGGCGCTGTTCATGGAAAGGCAGGCGGTGACCCGCCACGCCGCCAGCGCCAAGCGGGACGAGTATCCGTTGAGCAACAAGCGCCCGAAGCCGTTCCCATTCTCTCGCCTGAAGTGACCCCAAGGAGATCCCATGCGTAAGTTCATGAGCAGAACCCGAACGCTCGTCTTCCTCCTCGTCTTCTTTCTGCCCACGATCCTGACGATCATCGGCATTCTCGACAGCGACCAGATCGCCTACCACGCTTCCTCCGCCTTCGAGGACATCGGGGCGTGGTTTCGCGGGAAGAAGGTTCGGCACCTCGCCGCCGAAATGGCGCGGCGAGCCGAACAGCTCGAGCAGGATCGGATCGAACTGGCGGAGGCCGGCGAGAGCCTGCGACCCATCGCCGACGAGAACCTCGGCCTCCAGCAGGGCGCGATCGAGAGCCTCTCCCGCGAACGGACGGAAGGGCTCGAGAAGAACAAGGCCGACCTGCGGCGGCGACTGGACTCGGCGCGGACGGCCGCCGCCGACCGCCAGCGCGCCATCGTTCTCGACATGGTCCGCACCGACAACGACCTGGCGACCGAGGCGAAGGCGGTCGAGACGCGAGAGGCCGAGGAGCGGACGACCGTAATCGACGCGATGCTCGCCCACCTCCAGGCGAAGGATGTCGAAGAGGTGCGTCGCATGTTCGTACCCGCCCTCCGAGGGAAGATCACCGCCTCGTCGGTCAAGGCCATGCATCAGCGCCTCCTCCGTTTGACCAGGGGGAAAGCCTATAACCTCGAAATCACCCCGGCCGAGGGCCTTCGAACGTATGGCGTCGCCCTCGACAAGAAGCCACTGACCAGGATGGTCAAGCGAGCCGACGGATGGCTCTTCGACTTGCTGTTCTAACGCCGCAGCGATGCGGGTCGTGGCCGGGCAAATTTCGCCCGCCCACGACCCCATCGCCTTTCACCACCTCCTCACCCTTCGGCGGCCCAGGCTGCCGTCCATCTCGCGAGGCACCCATGAAGATGAAACACGCTCATCGCCTTTTCTCGTTCGGCCTGGCCGTTCTGGCAACCGTCGCTGCCGGCGGCTGTGCCGATCGCGAGGTCAACCCCACAGCCAAGAAACCTGCGGGTGATGCCGCAGGCACGAAGCCGATCTCGCCTGCGGTCCTCTCGATCACCCGGCCACCGCTGCAACCGGAGGGGCCGCAAAAGGCGAAGCCGACAGCACCGAGCGAAGAGGACGCCTCCCCGGACGAGAACCTCGACCAGCCTGCGTCAAAACCGCCACTCTCCGAAGCCGATGTCGAACGGGCTGTCGAGAAGGCGGCTGGGAAAATTCGTGTACTGACAGAGAAGATCGACGCTTCGAGCATCCAACACCGACGAGAGATGGAACGACTCGGCACCACCATCGAGAGGCTGAAGGCCGACGAAGTGGAAGCTGCTCGAGCTATCGCCGGAGCCACCGCCGAGGCGCGGGACGCTGAATCGCAGGTGCGGCGGCTGCGCCGAGAAATCGAAGACCTGAAGCGGGATGCCGAGGGCCGGAAGATCGTCACCGATAAGCCGAAGGCCACCCCGCCCCTGCCTCGACGGCTGGTCCTCGCCTGGCTGACCAGCCCCTGCGGCGTCGTCTTCGAGGACATGGTACCGGCCGACGGATCGTTCGTCCCGATGCGCTGCCCAAAGTGCGGTGAGGTATTCGAGGCGCGGCTGAAGAAAGACCGGTGAACGCCGGCGAATCGATTGCTCTATCCTGAAATCGGCCTCCCAGGTAACTTATCCGTCGCCAACGGATACCGGGCGAGGAGGATCGGCCAGGGATGGACGCGACCGATCGGGTCAACGAGTTGCTCGTCGAGACGCTCTCGCAGGCGCTAGCCATGCCGGGGGAGCATCGGCTCTTCCGCGCCGGGAAACTCGTGGGGCTGTTCCCCGGCAAGGCTGCGGCGAGCGTCGAGGCCGCCGAGTTCGCCGTTCGTGAGGGTCTGCTCCAGCGCGTCCGGGTGGAGGTACGCGGCAAGACCGAGATCGAGTGGGTCCAGATCGCCCCGAAGGGTGTGGAGTTCCTACACTCCCACGAGTCGCCGGTGCATGCGCTCCACGACATGCGGGCAACGCTCCGCGCCAACCAGCTGGCGATCCCCGTCTGGCTCGACGCCATGCGTTCGGGCTTGCGCGACTTGGAGACCCGGCTCAGTACCGACGCGGACCGCTGGCTGGAACGCCTCCACGCGATGGATCGCCGGATCAGCGACACCCTGCGCCGACTCGAAGCCGCCGCGCCGCTCCTCCCGGCTGACGTGCTAGAGTCGCATCCCTGGGCAATCGACGCGCTGAATTACCTCGATCGCCGCGTCAGCGCCGGCGCGACGGATGCTTGCTCGCTCCCGGAATTGTTCACCGCCGTAGCGGGCCATCACGCGACCCTTTCGCTGCCCGCGTTCCACGAAGGCTTGCGCTGCCTGCGTAAACGTCGTGCCGTGCTGCTGATGCCCGCCGACGACCCCGCCACGATGACCCGACCCGAGTTCGCCATGCTCGACGCGGGCGGCGTGTTCTACCTCGCGCGTCGGTAGACCCGGCGAGGCGATTCGCTCGGACGGTCCGATGGTAAGATGTGGGGAGTGAGAACGACCAGGTCGGCCCACCCTCGAAGCAACTCCCTGCGCCGACTCGATGAATATTTCATAGGTTCTCAGCCAGTGGGTCAGGCCCGATCACCGTAGAACAGCGGGTCGGATGACGGACGATAAAAGCTCCAGGTACGAGGAGGGGCGTCTTGGCTCACAAAGGCTGTAGCCGTGGGGACGATAGCGCGAGGCGAGCCGATGACAGACAACGATAGCCCGTGGAAGGAATTGTTGGAGCAAGAACTGCCCCTTGCACTGGCGTTCTTCCTACCCGAAGTCCATGCCGACATCGACTGGAACCGCGACTACGAGTCGCTCGACCAGGAGTTACGCAAGCTCGACCCCGGCGGGGCGGTCGGCAAACGTATCGTCGATCGGCTCGTCAAAGCGTGGAGCAAAAGTGGCGACCCGCGTTACCTCCACGTCGAGGCGCAGGGCAGGAAGCAGCGCCACATGCCCAAGCGCATGTCCGACTACAACTCTCGATGCGTACAACAGTTCGGCCAGCCCGTCGCCAGCTTCGTCCTCCTGCTCGACACGAACCCGAAGTGGCGTCCGAAGCGCTATCGGACCGAAATCTACGGCACGAAGCATACCTTCGAATTCGTGCCGATCAAGATCCTCGACTGGGAAGGCCGAGAGGCGGAACTCCGCGCTCACGAGAACCCGGTCGCGCTGTTCGTGCTGGCGCAGCTCACCGCCATGCGAACGAAGAAGGATCCCGAGAGACGCATGGCGACGAAGCTCGAACTGATCCTGCTGCTCCAGGGGCGAGGGATGGGCGCGGACGACCTGCGTCGCTGGTATCGCTACCTGGACTGGCTCCTCCTCTTACCCAAAGAGTATGATGAACGCATCTGGCAGGAGATCGTTCAGAAGGAAAAGGAGACC
>JANXSH010001380.1 GCA_025356615.1 Planctomycetia bacterium
TAAGGGTGAAGCCTGTGAAGTGCTGGTGGGCCTCGCTTCGCTCGACCCACCCTACCTCCTTCGTTCAACCGCATTGCCCCGAACCCCTCGCCCGTTGCATTCAGTTCTCGGCAAGGGGGGAACACGATGAGCGCCCTCCTCGACGAGTCCGCCATGAGTAGCCAGCCCCTCGAATACCCCCTGACGACCGCCGGCCGGCGCGTGATCTGGATGTACGCCGTCGTCATCGGCCTGTTCCACGTCGTCGCCCCGTTGGCGTTCCTGCCCGGCCTGTTCAGTTGGGTCGGGCTGGTGCTCTTGCTTCCGGGCAACTACGTCTTCGGGTCACTGGGCATCAACCTGGCGTATCACCGCATCTTGACGCACCGCAGCGTCGTGGTGCCGCGCTGGCTGGAACACCTCTTCACGATCTTCGGCGTCTGCTCTCTCCAGGGGTCGCCCCTGCGCTGGGTCACGACGCACCGCATCCACCACCAGTTCTCCGACGAGCGGGAAGACCCGCATAGTCCGCTCGTGACGTTCTTCTGGAGCCATGTCCAGTGGGTGTTCATCACCAACAACGTGTTGGAGAGGCTATCGACGTATGAGCGCTACTCGCGCGACCTGATCGACGACCCCTTCCAGCGCTGGCTCCACCGGGGCTATCACTGGGTCTGGGTCTACGTCGCCCACGCGGTCGCCTTCGCCGGGCTGTGCCTCGGCATCGCCTGGCTGACGACGGAAACTGCCGCCGAGATGTGGACGACCTCGACGAGCCTGTTCCTCTGGCTCGTCGTCGTGCGGACGGTCTACGTCTGGCACATCACCTGGCTCGTCAACTCGGCGGCCCACTACTGGGGCTACCGCAACTACAAGACCCACGACGTGAGCCGAAACAACTGGGTCGTCGCCGTCCTGACCAACGGCGAGGGCTGGCACAACAACCACCACGCCTCGCCAAGGGCCGCCGCCCACGGCCACCGCTGGTGGGAAATCGACCTGACCTACTGGACGATCGTGGCGCTGAAGTGGGTCGGATTGGCGTGGAAGGTCGTGCCGGTCAAGGTGCCCAAGGTCTTGTTGCCCGATGGACAGGTGAGCAAGTCGAACGCCGTTACCGTCAGCGTCGAGGACGAGAGCGACAAGGGAACGAGCCAACTCAGGGAGCCGCATGGACAGCAAGTCGTCAGTTAATGGTGCCACAGGGACGGGGCCGCTCATCCGCTGCGAGAAACTCCAGCGCGAGTACCCGGATGGCAGCGTCAAGGCGCTCCGCTCGCTCGACCTCCAGATCGGCAAAGGCGAGTTCGTCGCCATCATGGGGCCGTCGGGCAGCGGCAAATCTACGCTGCTCAACCTCCTGGGCGGACTCGACAAGCCGAGCGGGGGGCGGATCTACTTCGAAGGCGTCGCGATAGAGACTCCCTCGCAGCTCGACGACTTGCGCGCGAACAAGGTCGGCTTCATCTTCCAGGCGTTCTACCTCCTGCCGACGCTGACGGCTTGCGAGAACGTCCAGGTGCCGATGTTCGAGGGCCGGCTCACTTCGCCGGAGCGCCGCAAGAAGGCCGTCCAGCTCCTGGAGCGCGTCGGGATGAGCCACCGGCTCGATCACCTGCCCTCGATGCTCAGCGCGGGCGAACGCCAGCGCGTCGCCATCGCCCGGTCGCTGGCGAACGACCCGGTCGTCCTGCTCGCGGATGAGCCGACGGGCAACCTCGACTCGACCAACGGTGAGGCGATCTTGCAGCTCTTCGAGCAACTGCACCGCGACCACGGCGTTACGCTGGTCGTCGTCACGCACAGCGAGGAAGTCGGCCACCGCGCGAAGCGCCTGATCCGCCTGCGGGACGGCAGCGTCATCGAGGATCAGATCCTCAGCGGGCAGGGGATTCGCCTGAATGCCGGCGAGCGAGGGGTGTAACCCCGCCCGACACCATCGGGCACACCTGGATTCGACCCAGGGCAGGTAGGCCCCGCGAGCCGAGCGGGGCTGGTCCGGCTCGGCTCGCCGGACCTACTCCTCTCAACCCCTTGGGCCATCCCAAAAAAGCCGCCGACCGAGCACGCATTGGCACTCGATCCGGCGGCTGCTAGGATGGGATCGGGGCTGAAGCTCAACGGCCGAGCAGGGTGCTCATAACGCCTTGGAAGTGGGTTCGACTCCCACCAGCCCCACTGTCAGCCGAAGATGTGCTTCGGGCGCACTTCGTCCCCTTTCACGATTCCGCGATCTTCCCCTTCTCCGCCGCCTTCGGTTCGGGAGCTTCCGTTCTCCCCTCTCGGTTCTATAGGATCGAACGCCCGCCGGGCTGGGGTCGTTCGTTTGTTTTTCGAGGCGTCTCGCCCCGGTCATCCGGGGAATGATGCGCGGGGAGCGACTTGCGCGCGGGGAGGGTCTTCTCATCCCCTTCTCATCGGTCCCTCAATGCACGTCCCGGCTGCGCAAGATCCCCGCGACCCCGGCCGCCCCGAGGACCAGCATCGCCGCAAGCCCGCCCATCGCCAGGCCCACGGAGTTGCGATGCTCCTCCTTCTGGAAGAACAGCTCCGCCATGTCCTGCTCCGGCTTCTTCTTCTCGGTCGGCAGCACGGGGGGGGTCCAGTCCGGGCGCTTCTTCGACTCGGCCAGCATCATCCCCTCGAACGCCCAGCGCGTCGGCACGACGTAGCTGATGATGCGCGGCACCACGCGCATCTTGTGGACCGGCTGGATCGCCCCGCCCAGGATCACCATCGGCAGCAGCACGATCGGCAGCAGCGCGATGGCCACCTCGCTCGTCCGCGCCAGGGCCGACAGGAGTAGCCCGATCGTCGTGCCGACCAGCGCCGCGAGCATGAGCAACAGGAAGACCATCAACGGTGCCTTCAGCCCGCAGAAGAACCAGACGGTCCCCAGGATGATGAGACACTGGATCGTACACAGGACCCCCAGTACGGTATACTTGCTCGCGATGTACGGCCCGAGGCGCAGGTTCACCATGCGCTCGCGGTGGTAGATGGCCCACTCGCCGACGATCTCGCGCACGGCATTGCTCGCCCCCAGCCAAAGGGCACCCAGCGCCATCAGGAACAGCGTCGTCCCCAACGACTGGGCCACGTCCGGCCAGTTGGTGTTCGTTACCTCTTTGACCGCCATCTGCTTCTCGAACACCATGAC
>JANXSH010000010.1 GCA_025356615.1 Planctomycetia bacterium
CAAACACGACCGAACACCCCTATACCTTGTCTGGCTCCCCCTCCCCTTTAGGGGAGGGGGTTGGGGGGTGGGGTCAGCCGCTCATCGACCGACCTAACCCCCTAACCCCCTTCCCTAAAAGGAAGGGGGAACCAGACCAAACCGAGACACCACCCATGCACCCCATGCACGAATACCAGCAGAACCTCACCCGCCGGCAGTTCTTCGGCACCGGCGTCGGCAGCGCCGTCGGCCTGGCCGCCCTGAGCAGCCTCGTCGAGGGTGCCGCCCCGACCCCGGCCGGCCAACCCCCGCTCGTCGGCATGACGCACCACAAGGCCAAGGCGAAGCAGGTGATCTACCTGCACATGGTCGGCGGGCCACCACAACAGGACCTCTTCGACTACAAGCCGAAGATGGTCGAGATGTACGACAAGGATCTCCCCGAATCCGTCCGCAAGGGACAACGCCTGACGACGATGACCTCCGGGCAGGCGCGCTTCCCGATCGCGCCGTCGAAGTACAAGTTCGCCCAGCACGGCAAGGGCGGGATGTGGCTCTCGGAGCTGCTCCCGTGGAAGGCCAAGATGGCCGACGATATGTGCTTCATCCGGTCGATGCACACCGACGCGATCAACCACGAACCCGCCATCTCCCTCATGCAGACGGGCAACCAGATCCCCGGCCGGCCGTGCCTCGGCTCGTGGATGTCCTACGGCCTCGGCAGCCTCAACAAGAACCTGCCGACGTTCGTCGTCCTCGTCGCCAAGCCGACCAACACCGAGCAGGTGCAGGCGATCTCGGGCCGACTGTGGTCGTCGGGCTACCTCTCCGGCGAGCATGCGGGCGTGTCGTTCCGCAGCGGCGGCGACCCGATCCTGTACATCAACAACCCGCCGGGCGTCTCGAGCGACGTGCGCCGCAAGACGCTCGACGGACTCAAGGCGCTCAACGAGATGAACTACAAACTCGTCGGCGACGCCGAGACGCACACGCGCATCCAGCAGTACGAGATGGCGTACCGCATGCAGAGCAGCGTCCCCGAGCTGATCGACCTCTCCAAGGAACCGAAGTCCACGTTCGAGTTGTACGGCGACGAGGCGAAGAAGCCCGGCACGTTCGCCAACTCCGTCCTCAGCGCGAGGCGTCTCGTCGAGCGCGGCGTGCGCTTCGTGCAGATCTACCTCAACAACTGGGACACGCACGGCAACGTCGCGGGCCGGCTGCCCTCGCAATGCAAGGATGTGGACCAGCCGTGCTACGGGCTGATCCAGGATCTCAAACGGCGCGGCATGCTCGACGACACGCTCGTCATCTGGGGCGGCGAGTTCGGACGCACCGTCTACTCGCAGGGCGGCCTGTCGAAGACGAATTACGGCCGTGACCACCACCCTCGCTGCTTCACGATGTGGATGGCGGGCGGCGGCACCCGGCCCGGCACCGCCTACGGCGAGACCGATGACTTCAGCTACAACATCACGAAAGATCCCGTCCACGTCCGCGACTTCCACGCGACGATGCTGCACCTGCTCGGCTTCGACCACTCGCGGTTCACGTTCCGCTACCAGGGCCTGGACCAGAAGCTGACCGGCGTCGAACACGCGCAACTCGTCAAGGGAGTGATGGCATAGCGGCGGAGGGTTCAGTGTTCAGTGGAAGAGGCGAGCGGGGCGGGTGAACGCCCTGGACTCGCCACCGAGGAAGCATATGTCGGCACCAAGCACGATTCCAAATGCGACGCTTCAGCACTGGATCGTCAATCATCCAGAGCCAGCGGGGCAGTTCACGGCCCAGGTCGTCGGGCTGCCGGAGTTGAGCGCCACCGCGACGACCCGCGAGGCGGCGATCGAGCAGGTCCGCGCCATGCTCCGCGATTGGGTCGCCACCGGCCGGCTCGTGTCGGTCGAAGTGCCGGTCGCGAACCCGCTACTTCATTTCACCGGGCACATCGACCCCGATGACCCCATCGAACAAGATTTCATGAAGCAACTGGCTCGTTTTCGCCAAGAGGATCTGGACCAGACCCTGCGGGAGGACGATCAGGAATGCTCCAGTTCCTCTTCGACACCGACCACCTGACTCTGTACCAGCACAAGCATCCGCCCTTGATGCAACGACTCGCGAGCCAGCACGTCGATTCCGTAGGAATCTGCCCGATCACCATCGAGGAAATTATGCGAGGTCGGCTCGCCACTCTGGGCCGCGTCCTCTCGGGCGGCCCTCATGTGCGCGCCTATGGCTACCTCGTCGATGCCGTCGAAATGTTTCGCCAGTTCCCTCTCGTGCCCTTCGACGTTGCCTGCGAAAGCCAGTTTCAAATGTTGCGGACATCGCAATTGCGTGTAGGGACTCTCGACTTGAAGATTGCCGCCATCGCCTTGTCGAATCGCCTGACGGTGTTGACCCGCAACCGTGGGGATTTCGGGCGCGTCCCCGGCCTGATATTCGAGGACTGGTCGGTCTAGCCGGGCGGGTAAACGCCTTCACATCGCCTACCTTATCGATATCGAGGATGGTCCAATGCAATCAGCCTTGCGCATCGAAACGACGATCCTGCCGGGCCACCGCCTGGAGATCAGCGACCCCGGATTGCCGGAGGGCGCGACCGTTCAGGTTATCGTTCTCTTGCCGGAAAAGCCACAACCCGCGAAGCAGTCCATGCTGGATTACCTGAAGGCGCTACCGCCGGCGCCGCTGATGTTCCCGACTCCTGCCGACGCCGATCGTTATATGCGCGAGGAACGCGACTCGTGGGAGTAATGACCCTCCCAACATTAGGGCTTGATGGGACCGCCTTCGACCTACGCCCCGAGACTTGCCGCCGAGTTCACATCCAATTCGACTTTGGACACCAAGAGACCCGCCAACTGCACCTGCGAGACGGCCGAATGGATCGCCTCTTCCAACGAGGGCGCTTCGCGGTCGAAATGCACCCAGGCTAGGCCGTCGCGGCTAGCGGGCGTCCCGTCATCACACCCGTGCGTGAACAGGGCATCGGCCTGATCGTCCGTGACCTCGAATGTCCCTTTTAGGACGACATCGAATTCGTAGGTCTTCATGTGGGGGACTCCTCGGCGGGTCTCAGATTCTTCCGACGCTTCTTCCATTTTCGCAACTGCCGGCGTGCGTTCCGATCTTCGGGGTCGATCTCGACCGCTCGTTCGTAGAACTTATCCGCCAGTTCCAGCCGTTCTTGCCTTTCGTAGATGTTTGCCTGGCACCAATAGCAGACGGCTTCGTCCGGCAATAGTCCAGTTGCGTACTCAAAACTCTCCAAAGCTTCCTCGTACTCGTCCTTTTGGTAGTGTCGGTTGCCGATGTATAAATGCGTAAATGGATCGCAGGGGTCGAGTCGCAGGGACTTGGAGTAAGCGGCATCCGCCGCATCGCCTTGTCGAACCTTGGAGAACAGTTTCCCCAGTCCCTGAAAGAATTCGGCATCTTCAGTGAGTTCTCCCAACAACCTCATCAAGTCCGAGATCGTTGCGTCGTCGCTCATGATTTACTCCAGCACGACAAGATACGATTCATCTCCTCTCTAGATCCCTCAGATACCACTCTGGTTCGCGCACCTTCGCGATCGCCTCCCGTGCCGCCGCCTCCTCCTCGTTGATGTCTCGCCCCATCCGGCGCAGCAGGCGCACGCGCTTGATGCGGACCTGACTCTCGTAGGCCAGTTGGCCCTTGCCGACGCTCGTCGTCAGCTCGCGTTCGCGGACTACCCACGCCGCCAACAAGTCGCCGCCGACCTCGTGGTACGCCGCGAGCGCGTCGTAGTACGACTCGCCGGGCGGCTGGCCGAGGCGGGCCATCTGGTGTGTCCCCTGGCGACAGAGGCGTTTCGCCTCGTCCCTGCGGCCCTCCCGCGCCGCGATCAGGGCTTGCCAGAGGAGGAATTGCGAAAGCTCGTAGCGGTACTCCATCGCGCGGGCGCACTCCTCGCCCAGATCGGCATGGTTCGCGAGGGCGGTCCAGTCGTGGCGGCGGAAGGCGACCCAGCAGAGCGCCTTGAGCGTGTCGATCTCGTGGTGCCGGGCGGTGTGGCGATCCGGGTCGCCGTCGGCCATCTCGAGTTCCTCGAGTGCGAGGCGGTTCGCCTCGTCGAACTCGCCGAGTTCGTAGGCGAACCAGTGTCGGCGGGCCTGGAGCAGGTAGCGGTCGCCGCCCTCCGGCGGGACGAGGGTGGCGAGGTAGTCGAGCGCCTCGCGGATCGCGCGGGCGTAGCCACGCGGATCGACGCAGAGGTAGGCGGCGACGAGGTTGCAGTAGACGCCGAAGCGCAACGGGCACTGGTCGAAGATCGGCTTGCGCATCTCGAGCGTGAGGCGGACGGCGTGGTCGATCACCTCGCGGTAGTCGTCCTTGTAGTAGATGAAGGTCTCGGTGATCCAGTGGTCGAAGAACGCGACGAACCACGGCTCGCGGAGGGCCATCGCCAGTCGCCGGCCCTCGTGGAGGGTGGACAGCATGCGATCGGGGTCGGTCTGGCGGTGGTCATACGCCTGGGAATGGATCGTCGTCAGACGCACGCGCTGGGCGTCGCCGGCCTCGCGGGCCTGCTCCTCGAAATCGTGGATCCAGTCCCAGATGGTCACGCCCATTCCCCCCGTTCGATCGCGTCGAGCCGAGCGGTGGCCGACTGCGGCTTGCGGAGTTTCGCGATCACCGCGCGCGTCTCGGCGATGTCCTCGGTACGGAGTCGGCCCAGCCGGGCGAGTCGTCGGCAACGGTCGAGCCGGCAGTTGACCTCGGAACCCCAGCGGTGATGCCCCGCGAGGATGGCCAACTCCACGTCGCGGGCCTCGAGCGACTCTTCCCACTCGTCGCCGAGGTCGTGGTAGCCGCACACGGCGTCGAAGTAGATGCAGTCGGCGGGTTTGCCGAGCCGGGCGATGCAGCGAGCGGCCTGGCGGTACATCTTGACTGCGCGTCCCGCCTCGCCCGCACGGCGCAGGAGGAGCGCTTGCCACATCTGGAATTCGCCCATTTCGAGCTGGGTGTCGGACTCGCGGGCCAATTGGACGCCGCTGGTCGCCATCTGCCCCAGCCAGGCGAAGTCTCCACGGTGCCAGGCGATGTGGCACAGCACGCTGTAGGCGAACACGGTGAAGAATCGCGCTCGG
>JANXSH010000045.1 GCA_025356615.1 Planctomycetia bacterium
TCGCGCTCCTTCGCGGCGGTGACGGCGGGGTAGCTGGCGTCGTAGGGCAGGCTCATGCCCATCGCCTCGATGGCGCTGGACATGGTGTTGGCGGTATACATGCCGCCGCACGACCCCGCGCCGGGGCAGCTGTTGCACTCCACGTCGTGCAGCTTCTTGTCGTCGATGTCCTTGTTCTGGTGCCGGCCGACGGCCTCGAAGATGGACACGATGTCGAGCGTCTCGCCCTCGCTGCCGACGCCCGGCAGGATGCTACCGCCGTAGACGAACACGGAGGGGACGTTGAGCCGGGCCATCGCCATGAGACAACCCGGCATGTTCTTGTCGCAGCCGCCGAACGCCAGGACGCCGTCGTGGTTCATGCCGCCCGAGACGACCTCGATCGAGTCGGCGATGACCTCGCGCGAGACGAGGCTGTAGCGCATGCCCATGTGGCCCATCATGATGCCGTCCGACGCGGTCGGCACGCCGAACACCTGCGGCACGCCGCCGCCGGCGCGGATTCCCTCGCGCCCCTGGAGGACGAGCCGGTCGAGGTGGGCGTTGCACGGCGTGATGTCGCTATGCAGGCTGGCGACGCCGATGATCGGGCGGTCGAAGTCGTCGTCGTCGAAGCCGACCGCGCGGAGCATAGCGCGATTCGGTGCCCGACCTGGGCCGAAGGTGGTCGTCAAACTGGTACGCTGCGGCATGATGCTTTCTCGTCAGGAGAGGGCGGGCGGTATGTAGAGAAAATAGGGCTAACGTGGGGGAGGGACAATCTGTTATCGTCTGGGTATCTCAATCGGTAAGGAGGAGCCTTCATGGCCGAGACCACGACACGAATCCCGCCACTGGAAAACGGCGACCGCCTGACGCGCGACGAGTTCGAGCGTCGCTACCACGCCATGCCGCATCTGAAGAAAGCCGAGTTGATCGAAGGAGTC
This sequence comes from Planctomycetia bacterium, assembly GCA_025356615.1. Classification (GTDB taxonomy): domain Bacteria; phylum Planctomycetota; class Planctomycetia; order Gemmatales; family Gemmataceae; genus JANXSH01. Next base: position 927 of record JANXSH010000045.1, read on the forward strand.
GTTCATATGCCATCGCCCGTCCGCGCAAATCGTCATGGGAACCCCCATTATCAACTGATAACTTGGGCGGGCATGTATACCACCATGACCCCTGGGGTATACGGATTCGACAACTCGACTGTCCGTCTCGATGTCCACAACGAACCACAACCCGATGTGGCTCTCGTCATCGATCCCGCCCGTGGCGGGCAGGCCCGTATCAGCGCGGACGATTACCTCGAACACGCGCCGGAACTCGTTGCCGAAGTCTCGGCGTCGAGTGTGAGCATCGATACGAACACCAAGGCGGAAGTCTATCGCCGCACGGGAGTGCGCGAATACATCATCTGGCGTGTTCTGGATGAGGAGATCGACTGGTTCGTCCTGCGCGACGAGCAATTCGTCCCCCTGGTGCCCGACGCCGAGGGCATCCACCGCAGCGAAATCTTTCCGGGACTGTGGCTCGACCCGGCGGCGTTGTTGCGAGACGATCGTAGACGCCTTTTCGACGTGGCTCGTCAGGGAACTTCCTCGCCTCAGCATGCGGCCTTCGTCGCGGCTCATCGATGACCTAGGATACGGGACGGCGATACTCTTCTCACCCCTTTTGGGTCGGAGACCTGCCTCCATGATTCTCCCCGACGCGATCGCGCCCACGTCGTCTCCTCGGCACCATGCTCCAGGCCATCATCGAAAACTCGATCGACGCCCACGCCAGGGCGACCTCGAGTGTTTTCGGTTGGCGTAGCTGCTATTGGGCAGCTATAATCTAGGGTATGCGTTGGTCTTCCGCCGCCGCGACCGAGTCCTCATTCAGGGGTTCCGCTCATGGAATCTTCGTCCAGATCCTTCATCCGCGCATGCGGTGGGGCGGGTTCCCTCACTCTTTTGGTCGTCGGGCCGGGTGACGATCAACGAGTTCGCTACTTGACCGAACAGGCGTTCGTGATCGCGGGACGGCACGAGCGCGCCAAGGTCCGTTTGGAGGGGGAGCAGGTAGGGCTTCGCCACGCCTACTTTCAGGTTCTCGGTGGGCGAGTCTTCTTCATCGATCTCGGCAGCAAGTTGGGAGTCCACGCGGGAAACGTGCGGGTGATGAACGGCTGGCTGAATCCGGGTCAATTCATCCGAATCGGGCCGTACCACCTGTCGTGCAACTTCAAACTCGAATCGTCCGATTCGGACCCCTACTCGGCTCTAAAAGACCCGTTGAGCGACGGAATCGAGAATCTCCACGCGGCCCCTTCCCTCACTGCCGACATCCTGGTTCGGAACGTCGTCCAGTCGCGCTGGAGAATGAACCGTTGTCTCATCATGATCGGCAGTTCGCCCCTTGCCCGTTTGCGCTTACGAGACCCGAGTGTCTCGCGCTTGCACTGCATCTTGGTCGCGACGCCGCATGGCATTTGGGTAGTCGATTTGCTCAGTCGGGGTGGCATGTTCCTTAACGGGGTGGCCACCTCGTGTGCCTGCCTCCAAAACGGAGATTGCCTCCAAATCGGTTGCTTCGACCTTCGCTTCCAGTTGACCGACGCTGCCCCGCGACAAATTCTGTTAGCGAAACCAGCTCCCGTAAACGCTCTCACGAAAATCGACCTCTCGGGCAGCATGCTGATGCAATCGGTGCCTTCCGAGGCAACCCCCTTGGCGGAAAGCTCGGCCCTCGTGCCGATCCTGCAACAGCTCGGGTCGATGCAGCATCAGATGATGGACCAGTTCCAGCAGATGATGATGATGATGATGCAGTCGTTCGGCAAGATGCATCAGGAACAAATGGGACTGATGCGAGAAGAAATGGCTCTCTTGGTTCGACTGAACCAGGAATTACATGACACGCGACAGCAACTCTCGAAGGTGCCCGCGCCGACAGCTCCAGAACCTCGTCCGATCCCGGTAGAGGCTGGAGCCAAAGCGCCTCTAGCAAGGGGGGCTGCTCCCGCCCCCCCGCCCACTCCTCGAGAACCCATCCAGCCCACGCCGAACCAAGCTAGCCCCAACGTTCACGGCTGGTTGTCCGAGCGGATCGCGAACCTCGAGCAGGAACGACAAACTGTCTGGCAACGGATGATGGGGTCGGTCCTCGGACGCTGAACCAAGCCCTCAGCGGGACTTACCCTTGGATTGTGAGGCACCGCCCGCTCGTCCTGCGCCCGTCTGTCCTCCCCTCCCTTGTGCCCCGCCCCCTTGGGTTCCGAGCGTCGGATTCGAGTTGAGGAAGTAGCCACCGGTGTTCAGGAAGACGGCGGAATGTCCGGTCGAAAAGGTGTTGAGCTGATTGTTGTTGGACTGGTTGTTCTGGTTCAAGAGGGCTTGACGATTGAGATCGACCTCGTTCTGAAGCCCCGCGATGTTGTTCTGGAAGTCGAGTTGCGGTCTCACCAGGCCGTAGTAGTTGAAGGCCGCAGAGTTAGCGAAGTTGCCGTTGCCGGTCCGGAGAAGGTTCAGGTAGGGGCTGAAGGTGGGCTGAGAATTGAGCGAGATGCCCGGACGAGGCCGTATCTGGGCGAACCCCTCCGTCGGGGCCGAGATGAGGCCAGCGAATACGAGCAATGCAAGAGTACAGTATCGCATGATTGCTTCCCTCCGAACGGGGTAAGGTGGCAGCATCCAAATCATCCTATTCTATGCTATCACCAAAAATACCTGATGGAAAGAGGAAGGGCAGCCGGATCGCGACTTGGTGAGGAATTCCTCACCAAGACCATCACCAGCCGCCCTCGTTCTCCTGCCGAACGCGCCATCGATCTCTGTCGCTGATGCGGTGTACACCGAGTGTACATCACACCAGTCCAATCAACGTCCGAAGCCGTTATTGTTGTTGTTATTGTTACCGTTGTTGTTGTTGCCGCCGTTATTGTTGCCGATGTTGCGAACCGCTTGGAAGGTTGAGGTGCCGAGCAGAGTGAAGCCCAACAACCGTTCGATCGGAGCGAGGACTCGCGTGATCCGGGTATCGGTGGTGATGAGCGGATCCGCCTTGACGAAGATTCGGTCGCCGGGGAGGAGTTGGTAGTTCGTCGCCGTCCTACCCCGGGTCGTGATCGCACACCAGTCTACGGGTAAGATTTGGTCACAGCATGCCCCGGCCGGGGAGGGGCGAGCCACCCAGATTTGCTGGGCACTGACGGAGGTCAGACCGCCCGCCTGGGCGATGGCGTCGAGGACCGTGTCGTTGCCCGTTATCGGGAGTCGAAGGATCGTCTGGCCGTTACCGCCGCCGTCGAAGATCACATAGTAGAGTTTGCTGTTATAGGCGAGTACGTCCAGAGAAATCTCGGGTTCTTGCAGGTATTGGCCGAGTTGGGCTTCGATAGCCTTCTTTGCCTCGGGAATCGTCATGCCGACGACCTTGGCAGCGCCGTAGAGGCCCAATCGCACATACCCGTCCGGCGTCACGAGGTGCTGTCCGCGAATCTGCTGCATGGCCCTCGACTGCCCCAGGGCCAGGAACACTTTGGGCTCCTTGATGATCTTGCCGAGAGCCTCCACGACGACGGTGCGGGCCTCCGGGATGGTCTTCCCCGCGACGGAGATGCTCCCATACGAGGCACCCAGGTTGATCGTCCCGTCCGGCTCGACGGGGAACGCCCCGGCGATGGGATCCGCCTCGAACGCATTCGCGACCCGAGCCAGCAAGATGTCGCCGGGTGCCACGCGATAGGGCGGTTTGGGGATGACGGACACGGCGTCCACGAGGAGGATATCGGGAGGCTCGATGACGTACTCAGGAATGGGCTGTTTTTGCAATTCTCGGGGGATGAAGTCGCTCACCATGTCCCCCTCACTGAATTTTTCCGTGTGGTGGCACCCGGTGAGGATCAGCCCCGCCAGGCAGCACATGAGTGCGAGCGAGCAGCTCATCTCGAACGTTCGACGAGTCATCGTCCAAACTCCTGAACAACGGGAACTGGCCTGGAGTGTCTTTGCACGAGCGGCGATCGCTCTGCGTGATGGTTATGCTCCTAGAATCGGCACAACCGGCCTTTCCCATTCAATCGGAGTATGCGGAATCTTCGCTCCCATTACACAGAGGAAAGACGTGTTGTAGGGTGGGTCGAGCGGAGCGAGGCCCACCAGCACTTCACCGGCTTCAGCCTTTACTCATTTCACAAGGTAGTCTGGTGGGCCTCGCTTCGCTCG
>JANXSH010000049.1 GCA_025356615.1 Planctomycetia bacterium
ATCGGCGCGTCTTCTCTTCGGGGAATAATCGTCGCGCGTCCTCCATCATCGGGAGTAGCCGTCGGGCATCCTCGGGCAGGAGGAGCCGCCTCTTGACCAGAGCATCGCGTGCCTGGGTGAACCGCGCCGAGTAGCCCGCGAAGTCGGTGTACCGTTTCAGGATGGAGACGCGGGGGTCGCCGGCCGCGACTCGCTCCGCCTCACTGAGCGAAAAGGGGATGTAGGAGCCGACGAGGCTCAGGAGCATCCCCTCCGCGCCGACTTCGCGGCTCCGCAGGTTCCACCCTGTGTAGGTCGCGAGCGGGACGGCGACCTCGATCGGCAACAGGGTGCCCAGGTCGTTGCCATCAACGTCGGTGCGTGGAACGAGGACGCGATAGTGCCCCAGCACGCGGGGCGGCTCCCGGCCGATGATGCCCTTCTCGGCGAACTTCGGCCCCAGATCGAGGGCCGAGGGCCGCTGGATCACGTCGGGGTAGCGCACCCCCGGCAGGGCCGGGAAGCCGGTCTTCTTCCGACTCACCAGCGTTCCGTCCGCGATGCGCGGGTAAACGCTCGCGGGCGGCTCGATGGCCGCGCGCACCCAGGCGTCGAGCGCTTCGAGGAGTGCCCGGAGGAAGGGACGGTAGTCCGCCGGGTTGTGGAGGTTGTCCGCCCCGCCGCGCGTGGGAGGCCGCGATGCCGGGCCGTGTTGCGTCCCCCCGAAGGCGTAGATGCGGACGTTCTCGGGGATCTCCGCGTCCGCCCCGCCGAGCGTGTCGGTGTGGACGAGCGAGCCACTACGGTGCCAATACTCCGCAGCGCTTTGTGTGTGCATGACACGCGGCAAGAGTTTCCGATCTTGCTTCGCCGTCCAATGTTGGATTCCGTTCGGCCTCCCGCGTCGTCTCAGTCCGCCATCTTTGCGCTCGTAGTCATCGACCGAGTCGCCGTAGGTGAAGGGGAAGACATCGCAGGGGTAGAGGTGGTCTTCGTGCTGACCGTTATGGCGGTTCGGCTGGGCGAAGCGGTGGTTGAAGAACCCCAGCCCGCCGCCCGCGACGTGAGGCATGAGGCCGTCGAATACCTTCCGACCTCGCTCATCGACGTTGAACCCTTGATAGAGTAGGTGACGCAAGAACCGCCCGCTCTGGGAGACGCCGAAGCCGTGTGTCCGTTGGATCGCCGACTTCTTCTCCCCGGCGAGGGGGTTCCTCTCGGTCGCATCGTGGCGCAGGAACGACACGAAGTCGCGCACGGCGGCGAAGCCAAGCCCCTGGACGATCGGCCCGGAGGATTCCAAAGTTAATTCGTAGAGAGAGCCTGGACGAAATCCCCCAGCCAGTTTCAAATGGATCGGGTCCAAAGTGCCCGCCACACCTTGTTTGACCGTTGGCATCACTTTGCGTTGGAGGGACCATTGCGCGCGAGGGATCGTCACCCGTTCGCCGTTCTCGCGCGGTCGCCAGGTGAGGACGCCGTCGGTCTCGCCGGCCCTGGTCGGGGCATACGACCCATGCCCACCGCGCCGGGACAGCGGCATGGTATCCGTCGCCGCATCCGCACTCATCTCGTGCCGCACGACGCCGGTGATCGGCTCGGCCCCGAGGGTTGCCCTGGGTGCCTCCAGCAGCATCCGCCCCTCGCCGGCGAGTAACTCGCCGATCCAGCCGCACCAGACGACGGTGTAGCCCATGCGGAAGAGGAAGCCGTTGCCCGCGTGCTCGAGCGTGGACGGGTCGTTGCCCCCCGGCGCGTCGTTGAACATGCGAAGGGCCAGCTTGTTGCCTCGGTTGTTCACGTCGTAGAGCAGCGCGCCGTTGCCGCGCGTTACGTCGCGCGGCTTGAGGATGAAAACGTCGGCGCGGAACTCGACGAGTCCCTTCGCGTTGCGCGGGGCGTTCTCGAGATCGACGATCGGCTTGTTCCGCGCGTGACGCGGATCGACGGCGAACTTCGCCACACCGACGAGGCGCTCATACGCCCCGACCTTGCCGAACGACTGGCCCTTGGCGAACGGCTCGCGGGTGTGCCATTCGACGGACACCAGCTCGGCCCGCGCGGGGCCGAGGGCGATCAGCGTGAGGAGCATCGACAGGAAGAACCGCATGAGGAGGACTCCTTACGCCTCGATCAGCCGCGCGACACCCGCCGCGTCCAACTCCGCCAACGACCCGACGACGATGTCCGCCCCCGCTTCGCGGAGCGTTTCCGCCGAGTGGTGCCCCACGAAGCGGACCGCGACGCAGCGCATGCCGCCGGCGCGGGCGGCCTGGACACCCGCCACCGCGTCCTCGAAGACGACCGCGTTCTTCGGCTCGACGCCGAGGCGCTGGGCGGCGACCCGGAACACCTGCGGGTCGGGCTTGCCGCGCGTCGTGTCCTCCATGCCGACGACCGCGCCGAGGTAGCGGTCGATCCCGGTCGATTCGAGGATCATCTCGAGGTTGGCGCGCGGCGCGCTCGAACCGATCGCCTGCTTGAAGCCCAACTGATGCAGCCCCTCCATCAGAGCCGCGACACCGGGCAACAGGTCGATGCCGTGCCGCGCGGCCTCGCGGTAGAGTTCCTCCTTGCGGTCGGCGAAGGCTTCCGCCTCGCCCCTGCCGAGGCGGTCGCCGAAGAGGTAGGCCAGGATCTCCGGGTTGCGCCGCCCGAACGTCGCCGTGAAGTCGTCGCGGGTGAAGTCGCGGCCCTTCTCGCGGCAGGCATCGACCCAGGCGCGGAAATGCTGCTCGGCGGTGTCCACCAGCGTCCCGTCCATGTCCCAGATGGCGGCCCGAAGCATGTCGTCTCTCCCGAGTGGCACGGATCTACGGAGCGCGGGCAGAGGGAGACATTATCGGAGGTGGTCGGAGGGATTACAACCGGGGCGGTCCTTTTATTACCCCGGCACGGAAGTTGTTCGAGGGGAAGGAGGAAAGCGCGAAGGGAGGGTTTCGGGGCCAGGCTTCCTTGCATGCGCCCTTGTCCGCAGGCGGCGCGGAGGGTTTTGAGCGTTTTGAGCGTTTTGAGCACACCTCAAACTTCTGGGGACACTTCCCAGGTGCCGCCAATGGGTGCCGATGAGCGTTTCTAGGGTTCCTAGGGTTTCTAGCAAGGCACGCGATGATGTGGGAGGGACATTCGTGCCGGGGTAATAATGTGGGGTTCCGCAGGCGAGGGGCACGGCGGGAGCCTCCCTCACCTTACTCGTCCTCGTCGAGCGAGGCCATTCGTAGCGGGATCAGGTCGCC
>JANXSH010000059.1 GCA_025356615.1 Planctomycetia bacterium
GGCAGGGGGTGCAGGCGCACACATGGATGACACGCTGGGAATGCTCCCTAGACATGGGAAGTTGCCTCCCTGGTGAGGTCTGCGAGGGGACAAGCTCATTCTACCAACGAATCACGGAAGTTATTTTTTTACAGCCGCTAAGTTGGTGGTGTCGTAGTCGAGTCGTCGCCAAAAAGCCACCTTATTTATCTCTTATACGCTTTCTGGCAGGGTAGGTGGCCCACTCTTGGATGGTCCAGACATGATCGGTCCGTCCCGCTACGAGGGCGGGCGTCTGGGGTTCGTAGCGCCCTCCCTCTCCTTTCTTCCGCAACGTCCGCACCGGCCAACAGAACTTGTAACGGTACATCGTGAAGTACGTCATGGCTTCATGTACCTGCCAGTCCTTCGAGAAGCAGTAGGTCTCGAGTACCTCCCTCCGGTTGCGGTTGCGGTCGGTTCCGTTGTGCCGCTCCCCGAACGCCGTGTCGACGACCGTACTCACCAGCGACACCGCCAACGCCGTCCTCACCGCTGCCATGGTCCCGAACACCGTGCGCGTCGTCACCCTCACGACCCGCCCGTTCTCCCGTTCTTTGTGGACGGTGGCATGCCTCAGCTTCTTGGGCAGGATCTTTTTGGCCTTGCGGGGACGCCCGCGACGGCCCGTTCGTGGTAGCTCGTTCTCGATGGCATAGGCCTCGAAGATCGCCGTCTTGTAGACCGGATACGCGGCGGCGTCGAGGCCACGCCGGACCTGTTCTTCCACGTCGTCACGGTCCTGCACGCGCCGACGTATGCGACCGAGAACGAGGGGGCACTCCGGCAGGACTGGCCGCGCGTCCCGCTGCCCGCGAGCCGGGACGCCCTCACCCTTTCGGCCAAACTCGGGCGGCAAGTGGCGGCGTTGCTCGACACGGAGGCGGGCGTTCCGGGCGTGACGACGGGCAGGCCTCGCCCCAAACTGAAAGTCGTCGGGAACTTGGCTCGCACGGGCGGCGGCAAGATCAACGCCGAATCCGGCGAACTCGACGTGCGTGCCCGCTGAGGAATCCGCGCCCCGAGCGGCTGCATGCCCGGACCGGGCAAGATGCAAGCACGCGACTACACGCCGGACGAGCGGGCCGCGATCGCCGAAGGTGCCGCCGCGCTGGGGATGGACGAGGCGACGGCGTTGGCCTGCGTGGGCGAGAAGACGGGGGATGTCTACCTCAACGACATCGCCTATTGGCGGAACGTCCCGGCGCGCGTGTGGTCGTATTCGCTGGGCGGCTACCAGGTGATGAAGAAGTGGCTCTCCTACCGAGAAAAAGACATCCTGGGCCGCAGCCTGACTCTCGACGAGATCACCGGGGTGATGAACATGGCCGCACTCCTCTTGCTCCAACCGGCTCTGGACGCGAACTATCGAGCGGTCGCCGGGCCGGGGGAAGTAACTGCACTCTCAGCGACCTCGAGAGGTTGACGGCATCACTTTCCGATGCGAAACCGGCATATCTCGCCGCAACCGTCTCGCCCAACGGATGCCGCACGAGACCGAGCCTGATCGCGCCTCTTCATCCCATCGCTTCCCCAGAAGGAAGCACGCCGACAAGCGGACACCCCCGGATTCTGCTCTTGAGTTCCTCCCGCCCCTACGCTATATGCCCGGTCGCTGGGACGTTCAGTCCTGTTCCTCGATGGTGTGGATCGGCCGGGGGGGCCTTCCACCGCACACGCTGGCTCGTCGGAGTCGGCTCGGGGCGACGGGCGGGGGTGGCGTGGAAGGAGGCCGGCGGTGACCAGGCAAGATGATCGGGGTCGGCGGCGGGCCGGATACGGCACGCGAATGATGTTGGGCCTGGCAGCCGGAGTGCTGTCCGGGCTGGCTGGGTGCGCCAGCTTCGACGATTTCAACTTCAAGAAGATGAATTTCGAGGTCTTCCGCGACCCCGATAACCCCGTCGAGGTCATCCGCAACAGCAAGGACGGCAACCTCCGGGCGCGTGCCCTCGCCTGCCTCCGCGAGCCGCAGACCAACGGCGGTTCGAAACAGGAACAGGATGTCGTCGTCAGTCTGCTCGTCTACAGCGCCGCCAACGAGTCGCAGCCCTCGTGCCGGGTGGCCGCGATCAGTTCGCTCCGCAAGTTCAAGGATCCGCGAGCGGTCGAGGGCCTGAAGGACGCCTATTACAAGGCCGGAACCTTCTCGCCCCAAACGGCGACGGTCGTCCGCGGGCACGCGCTGTCGGCCCTCGGCGACACGGGCAGCCCGGCGGCGATCGATGTCCTCGTGCGTGTCCTCAAAGAGCCGCCCGTCGAGGGGCCGGACGAGGACCGTCAGCAGAAGCTCAACGAGCGCATCATCGCGGCTCGCGCCCTGGGGCACTTCAAACACTACCAGGCGACGGCGGCTCTCGTCGAGATCCTCCGCACGGAGAAGGATCCCGAACTCGTGACGCCCGCGCACGAGTCGCTCATCGAGGCGACGGGCAAGAAGCTGCCGCCCGACGCTCGGGCGTGGGCCGAGTTCTTGCAGAATCCCAACTCGGCCCAGAGTGTCGCCCAGGATGTAGGGCCGATCGACAAGATGATGAAGCTGGTCGGCGGCGGAAGCTAACCGGATGGCTCAGCTGGAGGATCGGTCATGGTTCCACTCGACTATATGTTGGCCGTGGCGGTCCTCATGGCCGGTCCGCGTTGCGGCTCGCCCGCACAGGATCTGACGGCACACGCATGCCTGGCACCGACCCTGAGCAACGTCGCCCTCTCCTGGGAACTGATCGACCCGCGAGAAGAGGGCCTCCTATTCGCACGGCGCGGCGACTTCCCGTGTGATGTCGAACTGGTCCAAAGGCGTTACGCCGAACTCAGCGACGCCCCGCCCGTCAGCGACGCCCTTCGGCTCCCGAACAAAGAGACGGCGGGCGAACTCCTTGCTTTCAATCGCACCTACTACGCGACCCTCAAACAGCGTCACGAACTACTAGGCGACAACATGGGCGCAGTCGTCCCCGCGATGACGGAGACGGATCGGCTCTACCGCATCTGGGATTTGGTGCGAGACGCCGGTAGCGATTGTTATTACGTCAGCGTCCGCCGACAGGCGCTCCTGACGCTGCGCCAGGCGATCGGTGTCGCGGACTTCGCCTATGCCAAGCTGCCTCCGCACGTCCCGGTGTGGCGATTCAGCCAGCGGGATTGAAAGACGATCCAACCACGGATAACACGGAAGACACGGATAAGAACAAATGCAGATGATGGAGGCCGGAATATCGGGAAGGTCTCTATCGACCGCAACCTCTTGGTTTTGTTTTTATCCGTGTTCTCTGTGTAATCCGTGGTCGGATCGTCATTTCTGAAAGGTCCGTAACCGACATTCACCCCGCTCCCTATTTCCCCCACGACCCATATTCACGGAATACTCCGCAAGATGGGTCGATCGCGGTGCCGATAGATGCTCTTGGGAGCATTGTGTCGGCTAGAGCGAGGAGGGGATATGCGAGTGAGATCGTCGCGATGGTTGTTGATGACGGGCGTCCTTGTCGTCATCGGCGGGTGCCGTCATACGGATCGTTGCTCGACCGCGTGCAAGCCGACCTGTTGCGAGGGAGCGAAGCCAACGACTACACTTCCGATCATGCCGAGGGTTCTGCCCCAACCCATCCCGAACAAGGTTTCGGAATCGGTCATCCCGGTCGAGGGTACTTCGAAGCCAATCGCCCTTCGCCCCGCGCTGAAACAGGAGCGAATCCCGGTCCAGCAGGTCGAGAACAAGGCTCCCGAGACGCCGAGCCTCGGGCATGCGCCGAACCACCGTTGGCTGGTCGGGAAGCTGGAACGTGACGTGGCCACCGAGTGCTGGTTCATCCGCTACGCCGACCCCGGCGAAAACGACACGCATGGCGGGCGACTCGAGTTGCTCGGCACCGGGCCGATGAGCGGCTTCCGCGCCGGGCAGATCGTTCGTGCCGAGGGCGAGCTGGTCGATCCCGCCCCGCTCCAGACCCAGTCGGCGTATCGGGTTCGCTCGCTCCAAGCCGTGCGCCAGTGACTCAGAACAGCAGTTGGATGGCCTTGACCAACACGACATCCGCGACGAGGACGAGGAAGATCGACACGACCACTCCCCCCGTCGCGGCAGCGCCTACGCCCTCCGTCCCGCCCTCCGCCCGCATCCCCTTCCAGCAACCGACCAGCCCGATGAGGTAGCCGAACACCATCGTCTTGAGCGTTGCGGGCACCACGTCGCGCAAGGTGAGGACGCGGAGGCACTCGTTGAGGTACTGTTGCCCACTCATGCTGCCACCCAGCGCCTCGGCGAGGTAGCCCGCGCCGAGGGCGATGTACATGATGAAGAGGGTCAGGACGGGAAGCGCCAGCATGCAGGCCGCCAACCGGGGGGCGACGAGTTCGCGAATCGGCGAGAAGCCCAGCACCTCGAGGGCGTCCACCTGCTCCGTCAGGCGCATCGACCCGATCTCCGCGCCGAGGCTCGCGCCGGTTCGGCCCGCCGTCAACAACCCCGCCGTGATCGGCGCGAACTCCAGCACGACCGCGAGCGCCATCGCCTGGGGTAGGTATTGCACGGCCCCCGGCCCTCCGACGCCCTGGAGTGCCCCGCGCAGGTGGATCCAGACGACGATCCCGATCGCCACCCCGGCCGTCATGCACAGGGGCATGGCCCCGAGGATGACGGCGTAGAGCTGCGTGAAGAACTGCCCCGGTCGGCCCAGGATCGAGGGGAGCGCGAGCGTCGCCCGCAGCGCGAAATACAGCGCCTGGCCGAGTGCCTCCAGCCGATCGACGATGGCACCCACGGGCATCCTTTCAGCGCTGGCGACAGGCCCAGGTCCAGTGTCGGTCCGAGGTCTGAGTCACTCCCGCCGGATCGTGACCCAGAGACACGACGATCTCGCGCACCTCCGCGAGTGTCAAGGCAGCATGAAGCGACTCGCAAAACATCCGTTGTCCGTGTTCACTCGCTTCCCCCGCGTACTGTCGGACGAGCGCCTCGAGGTGGGCCTCGTGATCCGGGCGCAGCAGGTCACGGACGAACAGGACGCCCCCTGGACGGAGGACACGCAACATCTCCGCGAGGGCCGAGAGAGGCTCCGGGATGTGGTGAACGATGCTGTTGGACATGACGGAGGTAAAGGTGTCGGCGTCCAGAGGGAGACGCTTGGCATCCACGAGCCTCGGCTCGATGCGCGAGGTGAAACCCGCCCGCTCGATGTTCGCCCGCGCCAACGTCAGCATGTGTGTGGCAGCATCTACCGCCACGATGCGCGCGGAGGGGTCGGCGCGGCACAACTCGATGGGAATCTGGGCCGTGCCGGTGCCGACATCGAGGACGAGACTCGTATCCGGGTGGACGGCGAGGAAGTCGGCGACGAAGAGGCGGTTGACGGCGGAGTGGTCCATCGCGTCGTAGTCGCGCGCCTCCTCGGGCGTGTCCATGACCTCCGGCTCGAGGGTGCGCGATAAACTCGACATACGACGCCCTTTCACGCCTCGATCAGGCAGCCGAGAACCTCGCTGACCTGTCGGCGGGCCGACTGTTCGCGGCGCATCTCGGACAAGAGCGCCTGACGAAGGCCCAGGTCGGCCCCCCCGCCGCGCAGATCCCACTCGCGCAGGACGCGCGACGTGGCCGGGTTGAGGCCGGCGACACGGTGGAGCCAGGTGATCCCGGCATCGACGGTATGTTCTGCCGTCTCCGGGTGGTTCCAGGCGATGTGGGACGCCAGGCACCCCATCGGGATGGCCTTCGTGAAGCAGCCGCTGATGAGCAGCGGACTACCCTTGTGGAGCATATCCACGAGACGATCCAGGCCGCAATCCGTGATGTTAGGCAACCACGCCGACCGCAGTTCTTCCAGGGACTCGCGCGACAGCATGACCGGCCTCCTTGTGTGCGGTGACCCGACTTTCGACACCAATGAGGAACAATGACCAGGGTAATTATAGGAACCCGGACAGGGGGTGTAGCGATTTGGCCGCTCACGGAGCCTCGATACGACCCCGATCGGGGCGAGGCATTCGGGTTACGAGAGGGGGGAAAAGAGGGGAAGTGAGAGAAGGCAAGGGTTGTCAACCGGGGCACCTTCGAGCCGCCTCGGCGGTCACGATGGGTGTGTGATCCTCCGCCTGTTCCGGGGATTCATTACCGCGACGAGTATCGAAATCAACAGTCCGAAAAGCGGCTAGAATTGGCCAGTGAACGCGAGATCATCCAGAAGTAGGTGCCGCGAGCCGAGCGGCACTCCCCCGTCCGGCTCGGCTCGCCGGACCTACTTATTCTAGCCGCTTATCGGCCTGTTGATCGAAATACGTTCTCTCTTTGTGGGGGTGTCATGACACGAAAAAACCCCGTCGCCATGCGGGGAGCATGGTGACGGGGCCGGAACAGAGAAGAGGCCAAATGACAATTACGAAAGTACCGTCTCCTCGCTTGCCTGTCAACGCTGTTTTGCCAAAATTCCCCGAATCTCGACGCCCCCCTCATCCCCGCTGAGGACCAGCCCTGCGACTCTCATGCGTGCCGGTCACTGGAGAGGGGCGATTCCGCCGCGCTGTCCCCGATCGTAAAGCCAAGAGGTGCCACGGCTCGAGCGAAGGATTCCGCACTGGATCGCGCCAGACTGGAGCCTAGATCCGCGCGGGAGATGGCTGTGTACCAATATTTCTCGCGGTCGCGCGGTGCCAGGTCGGACGGATCGAGGCCCAACTCTTGGACCGCGAGCCGATCCCACCGACATGCCTTGAGGGCCGACGCCGCAGCGCGCCAGCTCATACCGGACGAAAGAGGAGTGCCATCTGCCGCCTTGATGGGGAGTCCGATGAGGACAAAGAGCAACCCTCGGAAGTGGCCGGTGGCCACTCCGCTCGCTTTGATGGCATCCAGGAAGTCGCGTAGCTGATCCATGCTCACGCCCCAGCATCCGGGCCAGAGGCATCCCTACGACGCCTGCTTCTTGTTCTATGGTATCATCCACAAGGCAGGAAAGGAAAGGCCATCAGGGCGATAACGCAAAATAGGTAGAGGAGGAGGTTCGAGGAATCCAGAGAAGATGATCGACCAATCAGTACGCATTCAGGGAATCGACTCCGCTCAGACATGGCGCGGGTTCGGCAGATTCGCGGAACTGGAAGGGTTGTTGGGCCTCGCGCGGTATCGCTCGAGAACCTCGCTGCGGATCGAAGCGCGAAGTCCTGAGTCGTTTTGCGACGCGCCGTTGTGGCCATTGGGCGTGGTTTGGCCGATGACGGCGACCGGCTCGGGTGCTGGCGCAGGAGGCGGGGGCGGGGCGATGAAGAAGGCGGACGAGGTCGGGATGGTCAAGGTTTGGAAGATGGCTTCGTATTCTTCATCCTTGATCGGGTGCAGAGTTCCGAGGTTGATCATCCGGCAGTAGGGGACGAAGAAGACACGGCCAGCGTCTTGGCTCCCGGAAAGGCGACCCTTGATGACGGCGAATTCGACTTCGAGGCGGAGCAAACTCTGGAGGGTGATCTCGATGTTCCCCTCGACCATGATGGTAAACCCATTCAGTTTATCGGCGGGGATGTGACGTAAGATTGCCACCCAGGCGAGGTTGTCCATTTAATGCTCCAGGATCGCGAGGGGATCGCGCGGTCATCTCAAAGCTCTCCTCTTCATCCTAGCTCATGAATGAGTCACAAGTTCTCCCGATCGTGGGATTCCGAGGAGTCTTGGAATGTCCCTCCGCGTTGGTAAGATATCCCCCTACCTCCTCGGCCCACCCACGGAGCCTTCTCATGACCCCCCGCCGACTGCTCGTGTTCGGATTCCTCTTCATCACTTCGGCCTTCGGTCTCGCAAAAGATGCCTCCACTCCCTGGGCACAATGGCGCGGCCCTTCGGGGCAAGGCCATTCGGAGGACACCCGCGTCCCCCTCGAATGGAGCGAGACGAAGAACGTCGTCTGGAAGACCAAACTGCCCGGCGCGGGAAACTCGTCGCCGATCGTCTGGGGCGATCGCGTTTTCCTCACCGCCGCCAGGGGGGACGCGCGCATCGTCTTCTGCGTCCGCACGACCGACGGCAAGATCCTCTGGGAGAAGACCGCCGTCTCGGACGCCCCACCGGAAAAGAGCCACTCGTGGAACGGCTACGCCTCGCCATCGTGCGTGACTGATGGCAAGCACGTCTGGGCGTTCTTCGGGACGCCGGGCCTGTTCTGCTACGACATCGAGGGGACTTTCGTCTGGAAGCAGCCCTTCGGCAAATTCACCAGCGAGAAGGGCTGGGGCACGGCGGCATCGCCACTTCTCTACGAAGACACCGTGATCCTGAATTGCGACAACGACGGCGGCGCGGGGGCCGCGCCCGCCTCGCTCGTGGCGCTCGACAAGGCGACGGGAAAGCGACGCTGGGCGACCCCGCGCGACCAGGGCCGGGGCTTCTCGACGCCGCGCCTCATGAAGGTCGCCGACGGCCGACTCGACCTCGTCCTCAACGGGCCACTCGGCGTGTGGGGATACGACCCGAAATCGGGCAAGGAGCGCTGGCACGTCAAGCGCTCGTATGCCGAGGAGCAGGGCAAGTTCGGCGAGCCGATGCCGGTCGATGACGGCAAGCGCGTCTTCATCGCCTCGGGGAGGAAGGGGCCGTACCAGGTGCTGAAACTGCCCGGCGAGGGCGACCTGACGGGTACGCACATTTTGCACGCCGGCGTTCGGGCGACCCACCGCGATGTGGGTTCGCCGATCGTGTGGCGGGGCAAAGTCTACTGCGTCGATAGCGCGGCGCACCTGAGTTGCTACGACTTCGCGACGGGCAAGGAAATCTACCACGGCCTGATCGGCAAGAAGTCGAGCAAGTCGCTCGCCTCGCCGATCGCCGTTCGCGGCAAACTCCTCTGGGTGCTGGACGACGGCCAGACGATCGTCCTCGAGCCGGGCAACAAGTTGAAGGTCTTAGGCAAGAACAAGCTCGACGGTGGCTCGCTCGACTACGGCGCGTCGCCTGCGGTCGCCGACGGCAAACTCTACATCCGGTCGCAGACGAACCTGTATTGCATCGGCGAGAAGAAGTAACTCGGCGTGCCGAGGGGCACTCGCTCGCCGGTCACTTCCCTAGCTTGTCGAGGATGTTGCGCGTGATGCGCTCGACGCTGGGATCCTTGCCGCGCAGTCCGTGTGCCCAGTCGGTCGTCCCGGCGGTGAGGACCGTCCCGCCGCGCGTGTAGATGCCCAGGACGGCGTTGCCCGTTCGGCCCTTTTCCCATCGGTCGTACCATTCGCAGTCGTTGGGGTGCCATCGCGCCGGTGCGGTGCAGAGAACCTCGAAGCCGCGCGGCGTGCCGTCGCGGAACGTCGGTGAGGGGAGGCCGTCTTTCCACGACAGCTCGCAGCCGTCGCACTCGTAGCCGACGATGGTGTCCTTGCCGCCGAACGAAGCGCCACGCTTCAGGTCGGTGCCCGCGAACACCCAGTGCGCGGGGCGATGGACCGTGAACGCGCCGGAGCCGTCCATGAATTGGCCGTGACTCTTGTGGTAGCCGCCCCAGAGGAAGCCGACGCCGGTGAGTGCGTTTTCGGGCCGCTTGACGAGGTGATGGCTCCAGAGCGTACTGAGCAGACTGTGGTCCTTCGTGCGATACTGCGGGTCCGCCATGAACGCCTGCTTGTAACACACGAGCGCTTTGCCACGGGTGTCGTTCTCGGTGCGGACTTGCCAACAGCAGGTGTTACCGCTGAGGAAGGCGACGTTACCGCCGTCGGCGATGTAGGTATCGAGGTTGTCTCGCATCAGCTTGGACCAATATTCGTCATGTCCGACACTGAGGACGAGACTGTACTCGTCTCGGTTCTTGCGAAACCCGCCGAGTTGTGTTTTCAAAAGCTTCGGGTCTTCCAGATCGCTGTTGACCGCGTAGTCGAGTTCGTATCCGGCCTTCTCGGCCCAGGCGACGAAAGGTTGTTCCCATTGCCCGAATTGTCCCGCGATGGGCCGCTCGAACGACACACGCCGACCCTGGACGCGGTTCGTTCCGTTATACGCATAGAGACTGTAGCCGCCCCAATTGCAATAGGCGTTATAAGTGTTGGTCGAAAGGATGAGGAGGATCTTGTTCTTCACCCTTGCGCGGACGACGAAGAAGACTTCCGTGGTCGCCTTATTGTCCGCCGTCAGACGGGCGCTGTAATAGCCCGACTTCCAGTCCTTACCAATGGGGATTGGCAAATTGATCTTCCAACCGCAGCCGTGCGACGAAGCGTTGGGCTGGATCACTTGCTCTTTCCCCGGCACGTCGGCTTTCTTCCAGACGCTGACGCGCTCCGCCCCAACGCGAGCGACATCGACGGTGTATTTCGGCGCGGAGCAGGAGACGCAGAGCAAGGCGTCTTCGCCGGGCCGATAGCTCAGATCCTTCGCGTATCCCTCGATGACCGCGCGAGGTGTGGCCGGTGAAGGGAGTGTCGATTGCAGCAGCGGCAACATCGCCTGGGCCTGGCGCAGGAAGCCGAGGTCGGTCGGGTGCGAGCTATCGACCGCGCCCTCGCCGTCGTCGCCGAGCAGGTGTTCGCCGGGTTGATAGTGCAGACTGACGACCCCCTCCGCGACCATCTTGTCATACGCCGTCTTCATCGCCGCCCGGCTAGAGGTGTTTCGCTGGCGCACGCCCGGCAAGAGTTTTGCATTCGTGTAACTACGATCCTCGACGACGACGATCGGCGTCTCGGGCCTCGCTTTGCGCAATGCCAGGACGAATGGTTGGAATCGTTTCTCGACATCGGCAGCGCTCATGTTGGGCAAACAGTCGAGGACGTAGACCCCGGCGTCGATCTCGCCGAGCAACTCGGCCATCTCCGGCTCCATCCGGCCATTACCCGAGAAGCCGAGGTTGATGACGGGCCACTCGAGCATCCGCCCGAGGATGGACGTGTGTACCATGCCGGGCCGAGACGCACAGCCGCCTTGCGTGATCGACGTGCCGTAGAAGACGATCGGCTTCTTGTGGGCCGGATGTGGGGCCGCCTTCATGAGTTTCGCGCTCTTCGGCACGCCGATCTCG
>JANXSH010000062.1 GCA_025356615.1 Planctomycetia bacterium
CGCGACCTCGCCGCCGCCGGAATCCCGAAGCGAGACGACCGGGGGCGAACCCTCGACGTTCACGCCCTCCGAACGACGTTCGGAACGCTGATGAGCAAGGGGGGAGTTCAGCCGCGAACCGCTCAAGCCGCGATGCGTCACTCCGACATCAAGCTCACGATGGGGGTCTACACCGACCCGAGGCTACTCGACGTGCGGGGGGCGCTCGACGCCTTGCCGATGCTCGAACTCGACGCGCCGAGCCGCGACCGGGCAACGGGAACGGTCGGGATGCCTGTCAGTTTGGTTGCACCACTGGTTGCACCAACTCTTGACAATCTGGTGCAAGCGATGACATCCCCTGTCAAAATGGCAGGTAAGGGGAGGCCGACACCACCGACGAACAAGCTCGCCGTAAGTGGTTATCCTGTCAACGGAAACGACCCGCTGACAAGTGCTGTCAGCGGGCCGTCTCTAGTATTCCCGACAGGGGTCGAACCTGTAACCTTCAGCTTCGGAGGCTGACGCTCTATCCGGTTGAGCTACGGGAACATCCTCACCAATCGCATTGTAATCGTCGGCCCTCGAATAGCAAGGGCGATGGGTAGATCGACGAGAACCATCCGGGCACCCGGCGAACAGGTTTTCGTCGGCACTGCGGGCCGCCGTGACCTACAGTTGTCGCGTCACGGTCTCGACGGCCCCGGAGAGCGACCCCTTGCCGCCTATCTTGCACATCGACGACCTCGTCGTCCGCTACGGCGCGTTCACGGCCGTGGACCGGTTGAATCTCGAACTCCGGCCCGGCGAACTGTTCGGCCTCCTCGGGCCGAACGGCGCGGGCAAGAGTAGCACGATTCGGGTGCTGATCGGCCAGCGCCAACCTACTGCCGGGAGGGTCCGGGTCGCGGGGCTGGACATCGTCCGCGACTGGCACTCGATCAAGCCGTTGTTCGGCTACGTCCCCGACCGGGAGAATCATTTCGAGGAGTTCACGGGGCTGGAGAACCTGCGATTCTTCGCGGACCTCTACCGGGCGGACCGTCGCCGGGTCGCCGAGTGCCTCGCGATGGTCGAGCTGTCCGAGGCGGGGAACTCGAGTGTCGGATCCTACTCGCTGGGGATGCGGAGGAAGTTGCTCCTGGCGCGGGCACTGCTGCACGCGCCGAGGATCCTCTACCTCGACGAGCCGACGGCGAACCTCGACATCCACTCCGTCGAGGTGGTGCATCGCATCCTCCGACAGTTGATGCGCGAGGGGGTCACGGTCCTGCTGACGACGCACAACATGAAAGAGGTCGAGGAGGTCTGCGACCGCGTCGCGATCCTGTGCAAGGGGAAGCTCGTCGCCCTCGACTCGCCGCTCGCCCTGCGGCAGCGACACGCCGAGCGCAAGGCCGACGTGATCCTCGACGACGGCAGGCGCGAGGTCGTGGACCTCGAAGATGTCGCACAGCGCGGACGATTCGCCGAGGCCGTCTCCGCAGGGCGCGTCTCGAGCATCCAGACGCGCGAATTCGACTTCCACGACGCCTTCCTGAAGTTGACCGGCACTCGGTTCGATTGACCCCACGCCCACCCAAGAGAGACGACATGCGCTGGTATGTTCTGCGAACGCTGCTGAAGAAGGAAGTCCGCCGCCACCTCGCCAACAAGGGCGGCCTGGTGCTGATCGCGCTGCTCATCGTCGCCGGGTTGCTCCTGTCGATCACCGGCAAGGGCAACGCCCTGCCCGGCCAGACGGGCTTTTCGCCCGGCGTCCGGGCGGTCTACGTCGATTTTGCCGAGGACGGACCGTTCGTCCGCCACCTCCGAATGAATGTGCCCGAGGATCTCGACTCGTATGTCTCGTTCCGGTCCTTCGCCGAGGTGCCGAAGGACGCGGGCGGGCTGATGGTGTACCCGATGAACACGGCAGCGATCCAACTCCGACCGCATGGCAACGTGTGGTTCTGGTATCCCGGCGAGGATCGGGCGGTGGTCGCGCCGTTCGAGATGTGGTTCTGGAAGGAGTCGGCCCGGTTCGCCGAGACCCAGCGGGCCGCTGCCCAGAGTGCGGGGAGCCTCGCCGCGCCTCCCCTGGAGGCGAGCTACTCGAGCCTGCACAGTGGGATGGACGCACGCAGCGGGTTGGCGACCTCCCTCGTCCTGTTCGGATTGTTCTTCGTCTGCGTCTACCTGTTGCCCTCGTTGGCGTGCGAGGAGCGCGAGCGTGGCGTACTGCTCGCCCAGGCGCTTTCGCCCGCCTCGACGGCGGAACTGCTCGCGGCGCGGTTCCTGTTCTACCCCGTCGTCGGGATGACCCTCGCGGCCGTCCTCGCCGGGACTTACGCGCCCGCCGCCCTGCTCCGCCCCTTCTTCTGGCTGTCGCTCCTCGTGTGCGTCGTCGGGTCGATGGGCGTCGGGCTGACCATCGCAAGCATCGCCAAGACCCAGCGCGGCGCGAGCATGGGGGCGATGGCCTACCTCCTCGCCGTTTCGCTCCTCCTCTATATCTGCCAGCAAAACCACATCTTCGGCCTCCCCTACCTCGCGATCGAATACCACGGCCCGCGCGTCATCCACGCCGCCCTGACGAACAGTGTGCGGTGGTATCACTGGGGGAACCTCGCCGGGGCCGCCGTCCTCGCCGTCGTCTGGACCTGTGCCGCCGCCTTCCTCTTCCGCCGTCGCGGATGGCAATGATCGCCCCGGAAGAGCGATCCCTACAACCCGACCTCCCGGCGACCTCCAGGGCCAAAGAGAAAGAGAATCGAATTGACCTATCCACGCCTCGGCTTTACCATCTTACCCAAGCCTCGCATCTTGCGACCCTCTGCGACCTGCGAGTCTGGAACATCGAGCGAAAGCCTGGAACGAGGAGGATAGAGAAGATGTACGGTGTGATTCTTGCGGCGGCGATGATGACCGGACAGTCCGCTCCCGACCTTCACTGGAAGGGCTGCCACGGCGGCCACGGCTGCGGCAACTACGGCGCGGCCTACGGCGGTTGCTACGGAGGCTGCTACGGCGGCTGGGAGAGCCTGGCCCCTATCCACACACCCGCCGGCTGCTGGGGCATGCCCTACAGCGGCTACGGCCCCTCGTGGCCGGGCTACGCCTGCGCGGGCGGGTGCGGCGGCTACCAGAGCGCGGCCTACGGCGTCCCGAGCCAGATGATCGCGAACCCGGCCCCCGAGATGGCCCCCTTGCCCACAAGGGATCCCGAACTCACGGACAAGCCGAAGGAAAAGGCGAAAGACAAGACGAAGGAAAAGGCGAAGAACCCCGTCGATGACGACGACAACCAGGTCAGCGCGAGCAACCGGGCGCGGGTCATCGTGAGCCTGCCGGCCAACGGCAAACTCTTCGTCGATAACACGCCCATCCGCAACGCGGCGGAGATCAAGACCTTCCGCACGCCGGAACTGAGCAAGGGCCAGCAATACTTCTACGAGATGCGGGCCGAGGTTCTCGTCGATGGCAAGGTCGTCACCCAGACCCGGCGCGTCACGCTGACCGCCGGCGACCTGATCCGGGCGGACTTCTCGACGCTCGGCAAGTCGTCGGATGTCGCGGCGAACGCCCGATGAGCGGGGCGAGTCATGAATCCGAGGGCCGGGGCGTATCGCCCCGGCCCTCTCTTTTTCGCGACGAGAGTGGACGGGATCGCACTACGGGCGGATAATGCCGTCGTGTCCGCTCTGTGTGGAACCTCGTAGAGGATGCCGCCATGTCGATGAGAACGCGATCGATCGCCCTCGGTGTCGTGCTGGTCGTGTGTGTGGGTGGGTCGGCGGAGGAGAAGCCCGCGAAGGACGCCGGAAAGGGGAAGAAACTCTTCGACGGCAAGACGCTCGGGGGCTGGAAGGAGAGCGACTTCTTCGGCAAGGGGAAGGTCCACGTCAAGGACGGGGCGATCGTCCTCGAGAAGGGGAATCGGATGACCGGCATCACCTACGCC
The DNA here is from genome assembly GCA_025356615.1 of Planctomycetia bacterium. Taxonomy (GTDB): domain Bacteria; phylum Planctomycetota; class Planctomycetia; order Gemmatales; family Gemmataceae; genus JANXSH01. The sequence goes on from JANXSH010000062.1 coordinate 3,923, forward strand.
GGGAAGGACTTCCCGAAGACGGACTACGAGGTGACGCTCGAAGGCAAGCGGATCACGGGCAGCGACTTCTTCTGCACGACGACGTTCCCGGTGGGGGATTCGTTCTGTAGTTTCGTCGCGGGCGGCTGGGGCGGCGAGGTGATCGGCCTCTCGAACATCGACAGCGCGGACGCCTCGACCAACGAGACGCGCAAAGACATGGAGTTCACGCGCGACAAGTGGTATCGCTTCCGCGTCCGCGTGACGAGCAAACGAATCGAAGTGTGGATCGACAAGAAGCAAGTCGTCGATCTCGACACGACGGACCGGCGCATCGGCATTCGCATCGAGTGCAACGTCAGCAAGCCCTTCGGCGTCGCCACTTATGCGACGAGCGGGGCGGTGCGCGACATCCACGTCCGACCGCTGACGGCGGCGGAGAAGAAGGCGGCGGCGGAGCGGAAAGACTGAGAGACGATCCGCCGATTTCGCAGATGAATCCAGAGCGGAATGACTAATCCTCGACTTCGACCATCCGCAACGCCTGTTCGGGGCAGACGAGGACGCAGAGCGAGCAGGCGATGCAATCGCGCGGACGGAGAAGGTAAGGTTTGTCCTCGACGAACTCGAGGCACCGGGTGGGGCATACGACGACACAGTCGCCGTGCCCGGCGCAGCGTGCGAGATCGAGGTGGGGGAGTTCGATCATCGGCCCGCCCCCGCGATCGCGCCGCGAATCAGGTCCGGCAACAAGTCACGCGCCCGCGTGAGGGGCAAGACGTAAGTCGCCCCCAGATCCCAGGCGAGGCTGCGCAGCCGGGCGTCATCCTGGTCGAGGACGACGAAGACCCGCGTCTCGGGCATCGCTCGGCTGACCTGATCGAGCAGCGCGAACTCGCGGTCGAGGTCGCGCCCCGCGCGGAGGACCAGGACGTTCGGTCCGCCCCGACGCAGGGCGCGTCGGCACGCTTCGGACTGCTGCACCTGGCGCGGAGACAGGCCGAGTTCTTCCGCGAGGGGTTGGAGCGAGTCGGTCAGCCGGCCGTCGGCCTCGAAGAGGATGAGTTGCGGGAATCGCATGGTCAAGGTTCTCCCGATGCTTCACCCAGGCCGAACGCCTCGATCCGGCGGAGCAGGCGTGCGCGAGGGATGCCGAGGATCTCTGCGGCGCGGGTACGGTTGCCTTCTGCCCGACGCAGGGCGAGCGTGATGAGCCGGGCCTCGACCGCCTCCAGGGTGCGTTCGAGGTCGAGGGGCTTCGAGCGCGTGAGTGGCTGTCGCTCGCTTTGCAGGGCGAGACGAACGGCGGAAGGGAGGTTTTCGAGGTCGATCCATTCCGCCGAAGCGCGGTCGGCGGAGTCGTGGAGTACCTCGCGCAGTTCGCGGAGGTTGCCCGGCCAGGGGTAAGCGACCAGGGCCGCTCGCGCCTCGGCGGTCGGGCCGCGCACTGTTCGGCCCTCGCGCGGGCTCCATTCGGCGAGCAGGCGTTCGACGAGGCGAGGGAGGTCTTCGGGGCGCTCTCTCAGCGGGAGGGGGTCGAGCCGGAAGACGCTGACTTGCCAGAAGAGTCGGCCCAGGAGTCGGCCCGCGCGGACCGATTCTTCGGGGTCGTCCCGGCAGCCGAGGATGAGGCGCGTCGTCGCCGATCGGTGGTCGCAGAGCGATTGTTGGACATCGATCGGCAGACACTCGGGGGAGGACAGGTAGGTCGTCCCCTTTCCGGGACTCTGGATCGCTTCCACCACGGCGCTGGGCGGCAATATACGGCAATCCAGGCCGAGAAAGCCGTGATCGCGGCGCGAACCCTGAGCGTGGAGAACGCGGGCGAGCGTGTGCTTGCCGGTCCCCGGCTCGCCGACGATCAGGACCGGAATCTCCAGCGTCGCTGCGACCTGGGCCTGTTCCGCCAGGCGTAGCATCTTCGGATGAAGGCTCTCGAGTCGGTCGAACGTGAAGAGCCTCATCCGCCGTTGTCGCAGATCGACGAGGCGCTCGGGGAGTTGAGCAATCGTCGGATTCGACGCGGGATCTTCCGCGAGAGGCAGGATCCGGCCCAGCACGAGATACCCGACCTCCTGACGAAGGGGCAGAAAGTCGATGTCCCACCAGCGCGGGGAGGCGTTGGGAGTCAGATACACGGCACGCCGTCGGGCGCGGGACGGCTGGCCCTGATACACTTCCGGCGATGGCGTGAGCGCGTGCGCGAGGGCGTCATCAGGAGAGGCGTCCACCCCGACCGGAGCCGAGTGCCGACAGACGAGTCCGCGCGCGGCGTCGGCGGCGAAGCCGGTCAACGCCTCCCAGGCGCGGTTGACGAACAGCAGCCGACGACGACGGTCGAGGACGAAAACGGGGTCGGCGGCGCGGTGCAAGAGCGCTTGCCAACGGAAGGGGCGATCGTCGGCCGGGGAGGGGTCGCTCATCGGGCCACGCTCATCGCCTTGATTTTCGGGCAGTCCTGGGGCGTGGCGGAAACGGTGAGGCGATCCCCTGCCTTGACGACCTGCGTCTCGGCGGGATGGAGGTGCTTTTCGCCGGAGGCGTCTTCGTGGCAGAGGACGGCGATGCCGCCGCGCTTGCTGATCGCATCTACCGTGACGCCCGCCAACTCCGAGCCTTCAGCGATCACCAGTTGTAGGATGAGGACTAGATCCTCGCCGAGGTAGAAGCTGCCGACGACGGCGGGTTCGACGGCCGCCATCGCGAACGCCGGGGCGGCCAGAGCCGACGTGCTGAACGTCGTCTTGATGCCGAACCCCGAGCGAATCTTCGACGCCAGGTTGTGGTCGAACATCCGCAAGACGACGCGAATGTCGGGCCGGACCTCGCGGGCGTTCAGCGCCACCTCGAGGTTGAGCAGGTCGTCGTCGGTCGCGGCGATGATGCTCCGCGCCTCGCGGATGTTGGCCCGCTCCAGAGTAGACGCCAGACGAACGTCGGCGACGACCACCGCGACGCCCATCGCCTTCGCCTCGCCGATGAAGCGATTGCTTTCATCCTTTTCGATGACGACGACCGGCTCGCCGAGCTTGCACACTTGCTCCAAGACGCGGATGCCGACGTGGCCGAGGCCACACAAGACGATGTGGTTCTTCATGCGGACCTTCCTCAGCCCGAGAATTTGTTCGAGGCGGATCTTCAGGATCGTATCGGTCAGGATACCGATGGTCGCCGCCATGAGCGCGGCACTGGACAGCATCAAAAAGATGCCGAACACCTTGACCCCCGGCGGGGCGTTCTGCAAGTTGATGTCGCCGTAGCCGACGGTCATGACGGTCGAGACGGTGAAGTACACGGAATCGAGCCAGGACAGGCCGAGGCCGTTGCGGAAGACGACCACACTCGTCAGCACGAGGAGGCCGAACAGGGTGACGACGACGAGAAACGTCTTCCGCATGGCGGGGCCTCTAGATCAGCCGGCAAACACGGACACTACTCGCTCATCCCCACCACAGGATCAAGCCTCGTTACCAGGCTCTGCCTGGTAACGGGCTGCCTTGCAGGCTCCGCCTGCTCTTCGATTAGGAGCGGTCCTTGCTCTTTGCCTCACCGGGTAATAGAAGAGCAGGCAGAGCCTGCAAGGCAGCCCGTTACCAGGCAGAGCCTGGTAACGAGCGGGATGTACGCCTGCAACTCTGGTGGGGATGAGCTAGTAGTGTCCCCCCTCGGGGGGAGTTTCCCGGCGCAGCATCAGCGGCGCACTCGGAACGCTCATAGCGCCGCCTGCAAGATCCCCTGAAGCCCCTCCAGAGTCACTTCTTCGGCGAGTGAGGACTGACCTTGTAGCTCCAAACACTCTTGCGTGATAATCATTCTGTAGGGAACGTCGAGGAGGGACAAGGGCCACGAAAACTCGTCGTTCGAGCCGTACCCGAGAAAGCGACAAAGGGAAGAAATGATCTCGCTCATCGAAGTCCTTG
>JANXSH010000063.1 GCA_025356615.1 Planctomycetia bacterium
TCAGCGCGTCGGGCACCGCCAGGATCGGCGACGAATCGACGATGATGAAGTCCGTCTCCTGTCGGAGCTGCTCGGCCAGGGTGGCAAAGCCGGTCTGGGCGATCAAGCTGAGCGCCAGCTCGTCCACCTGCCCTGCGGCAAGGATCCGAAGGCCCGGAATGCCGGTGTCGTACATGGCTTCACTCAAGGGGCACTCGCCGCGAACCACCTCGCATAGGCCCGGCAGGGGCGGGGCGGCGAACACCCGATGAGCGTCGGGCTTACGGAGGTCGCCGTCGATCAGCACGGTCCGCCGACCCGCGCGAGCTAGGCTCGCAGCCAGGTGGCACGCCAGGGAGGTCTTGCCCTCGCCAGCCACAGGGCTGGCGATGAGGATGATGGTGAGGTTTTCGGTTTGCGACGAGTGCAGCAGCAGGGTTCGTGTGCTGTCGATGGCCTCCTTCAATTGCTGCTCGGCCAGGGGGCCTCTCCGGTTGCCTTTGAAGTACGGCAAGCTGCCGATGACGTGCATGCCCAGTTGATCGGCGACCTCGTTGGTGGAACTCAATCGGCGCGATTGCAACTCGAAGAACACCACCAGGAACGCCACCAGGGCAAGCCCGCCCCCTCCCGCCAGGCCGCTGAAGGTCGCTTTACGCAATTGCTCGTCGGGGCGGACGATGAGCGCCTCTTCGTCGAGTTTTCGGATGCGAGGGGGTGCCTCTTCCTCGACCTCCATCGTGGAGACCTTCTGGTTGAGGGTCTTGGCGATCGAATCGGCCTGGTCCATTTCGGATCTGAAGTCCTCCAGGTCCAGCGCCTGGACATTCAGTTGTTTCGCTTCTGCGCTGAGGCGCGTGCAGTCCTTTTCCTCGACCTTTGCGAGGTTTTTCAAATGCACGAGGCGAGACTTGAGCGACCCCAATCCGACGACCGCCTCGCGCGCCTTGGCGGCTTTGAGGTCGCCTAGCAGAGCCTTCCGCAAACTATCGCGCTTCCCCTTCGCCTCGGCACGCTTGGAATCGAGTTCGGCCTGAACCTGCTTGACCAGCGGCTCCTCTCGCCCCCGCACAGCCCGGCTCAGTTCTTTCTCCACCCGGAGTTCGAGTTGGTTGATCTGAGTTGCCAACGCGGCAAGGCGGGGATCCTTTTCCAGGGCCGTTTCTACCTCTTCCTGCGAGACGGTGAATCCCTCCGTCTTGCCCATCTCCATCTGGACCAACATCGTTTCCAGCGAACGAATTTCGCTTCGTCGCTGGGTCAACTCTCGGCTGACCAGTTCGTATTCCCGGCTGGCCATTTGTTGCTTGAGGACCACGCTTTCTGGGTTGCCGGTGCCGACTTGTTCCCGCAGCTTGCGCATGCTCAAGCGGATATTCTTGAGCTTCTTGTCGTAGCGACCGGCGATTTCGCGCAACAAGGCGATCCGCTTCTGATGCTTTTGTGCTTCCTTATCGACCACCTCCGTCAGGTACGCCGCCGTGACGGCATCGACGAGGACTTTCAGTTCCGGCATCTCCTCGGCCGAGCCTAGCAAAGAGATCTGCATGATCTCAGGACTGGAGCCGAAGTTGACCCGAATCTCCTTCTCGAGCCACTCGAGATGGTTGGGGACGGTGTCGAGAATGTTCAGGTTGGCGACCTTCGGCGATCGCAAGGCCGCTGCGAGGAGGATCCGGCTCTTGATGAGCGCCACCTGAGTTCGCTTGTACGTCTCGAAGTCAGTGGTCCGCTCGCGGTTTTCAAAGGCGACACTCTGCACTACCGAGGCGACGTGCAAGGACTGGATGGCAGTCTGTTTGCCCGGCGGCAAGAAGAACCACACACTGGCACCAGCGATCGAGGCGACGATGATCCCCAAGACGCTCACGAGCAACCACCGTCGCCGCAGCGCGTGGAGACCTTGCTTCGCATCGAACCCTTTCGCCTTGGCGGTTCGAGGCGGTCCCCCGCTGTTCGTTCCCAGGAGGGTCGGTTGATCGTTGGAAGGAATGATGTTCCCGTGCATACTCATGAGATCGATGCTCCGTGGGGGACGAATCAGACGGACGGAACTACTTCAGGGACGAGGAATCGAAAGCGGGGGCCACGACAGGCGTCGGATCAGATCCCTGATCCTCTCGGGGTGAGAAGCGTTCCCGGCCCGAGAGGGACATGGACCTTCTCCGTCGCAGGTAGAAGAATCAAGTCGATGAATTTCGTTACCAACCATAGCATGCCCAGCGCCAAGGGCATCATCAGCCAACCAGACAGGTCATGGAAGATGAGGTTCCCCAACTGCTCTCCGAATCCCCAATACGCAACAGCCGTCAGTGCAATCCGCACGACGTTGGCACAGATAGCGATGGGAATCGCGGCGAGGACGATAATCACTCGATCGACCCAATAACGGGGGTTCATGATGGCCACAGCAACGGCAAGGGCCAGGAAGACGAAGAGCATGCTCAGGCCACTGCACGCCTCGGCGATGCCGATCTGGTAATCGTCGACGAGCAAGGTGTGTCCTTCCATGACGACGGGAAAGCCGATCGTCTGCAAAGTGTAGCCGCTCGTGAAGGTGGCGATCCCTCGAAGAGGCCCCGACAGCCAATGAGCCAGCCGAAAAGGCAAGGGGATCATGAACAACAAGAACATCGTTGCTTGCCAGGACCAACGGACGGCCGGAATTCCTCCGAGCAGGGCCGCCAGCCCCAGCAGCGTCGGCACCAGAGCAACTGCGTTGAGGTAGTCCACAGCGACATAGCCGCCGGCGACCAACAGAACACAGCCCAGACCCAGGAGCACGAGGCCGAGCCAGGATCCCTGGAAGCGGACATCGTCGAGGAGGCGTCGGCGACGATACAACAAGAATGCCGCAAAAAGAGGTACGAGGAACCCGTGGGAGTATTCCGGATTCGTCCGCCACGCATGAACGATCATCACGAGACTGGGCCAGAAGACCCATCCACATAAGAGCGCAAACCCACCGCCGACCCAGAATTGGGCGGTGCGTAAGGCAATCATCGAAGGTTCCATGAGGCGCGATGGCACTCTTCAACTCCTGGGACACGAATGTGCAGCATGGTGGCATCTTCCAGGCAGCAACTCGAGTTACGGTCACTTTGGGGTGGGAGGACGACTTTCCGTCGCATCGATCTCGAGCAGGGTGGGGGGATACGGCACGGCTTGGGCAAATCACATCCGTGCGAACGGGAGGGAAATAGGACAGGGTGAAAAGCCCTGATTATGACCCTCGACCAGAACGTCCTGTCCTGGTCGCAGAGACGTGTGATCCATTCCGAGGACCAACACGTCGGGGGGAGAGTTTTGGAAGAGAACTTTTATCCAGACGATCCACATGCCTCTGCAAAGCAACCTCTGGGAAGAATTACCGAAACGATGAATCTGGTATTTGTTAAACGCGCCTCGCACAAAATAGTTCCTCAATCGAGGGAAAATTCCGGCCTTATCGGCTACATCGGTTATTCCGGCCACGAGTCGCTGAAGTACGATCGAGTTTGCATCAACGCTATCATATATGTACCCGTATCCTCGCCCAGTGAATTCGCGATGAATTCGAGCATTGGGTGGTGTGAGTTCCGCGCCCCTGAATTGCGCAACTAGGTGGAGTATATTACCCAGATTAACAAAATGGGCAGGATTTGGCAATCTGGGTATGCAATATCAGGATTTGCGCAATTCAGGCTATACTTCGCGAGTGCGGGAATGAGTCAACAGGCGAAGGAGCTGCGGTTCCTGTTCTTAGTCGGTTTCGCTACAGGCGGTGTAAAGGGCGTTGGCGGTGTCTGACACGAGATGATCTTGCCTCGGCAACCCGCTTGCTTCGTGCGGCTCCCTGTGTCACTCCTAACCGCGACGAGTATAGCTGGGGACACGGTCGTAGATGGGAGGAACGTTTCTGTTTCGGCTGTGGATGAGGTCCGATGGGACCAGTGCATCAAAGCGTCCCCCTCGAAGTCGAGGAAGTCGAATCCCGAAACTCTTGGCTCGCCGCTCCGGCGGGGTCGAGGGGGGCGAGATAAAGGTGACGGCAAGGCATCGGCAAGGAAAAGACAACGAAGTTTTAGCCACGACGCAACGCGGAGCGCGATTGGCTCGCGCTCCGCGTTGCGTCGTGGCTAAAACCTCGCATCAGATACAGTAGAATGAACCTATTTCCCTTTAAGGAAGGTAGGATCGGATTCATCGACGAATCAGACGCCGCTCGTCGATGCCAACCGATGTTTCCGACAGGAACGGAGGTGCCAGAAGAGAAGACAGGCTCCCATTCCGCTCGCCAATATCAAACTGCTCGGCTCGGGCACCGGCTTGGGAGGTGGTGGAGGCGGAGGTGGGGGTGGATTCTTGCCACCGGGATCGGGTGTTCCTCCCCCTCCGTTGGGTGTCCCATTCGGGAATGCCGGTGTGCCGGTCCCATTGCCGTTTCCGCTACCACCGAATCCGCCAGCCCCACCCAGTCCTCCTGTGGGGTTTCCGAACTGACTGGTCAAGCCCGCCAAACCGCCCGATGAGCCGGTCAGTCCGCTGGTGGCTCCGCTGTCCGAGTTGGACCGAAGCCCAGAAACCCAATCACTGCTCGAACCATCCGTATCTTGCAAGCCTGGAGTTGGGACACTGCCGTTTACCACGAGGTCTCCGGGTTCGTCCGGGTTGACGAGCGTCGTTCCGCGGATTTGAACCGGGGTCTCGCGGGGAGGGGCGTTGGACGTGAATCCAAAGAGGGTGGACCGATCTCCGGGTTTCAGCGGGGAGTCATCCCATACGGCGACCAAATTGTTGGTGCTATCGAGGATCTGATCGGTTGGGGCTTTCTTTTCGGAACCCGTTTGCTTCGCTACGAGATTCTGATCCAACTCGTACCGGACGAGGTATCGATCAGAGTCACGACCCTTTCCTGCCCCTGCTCCCTTGTCTTCGATCTCTTTTTTCGGGAGAGCCTTTTTCTCGCGCCATCCGAGAATAACCTCTTCGGGATGGCGACCGACATCTTCCCCCTCGGCGGCAGGAACGATCTTGTTCCCCAACTGAATGGGACGGGTGTAATATTTATTACGGACCAAGATCGCCGGGGCCGGGTGGGCGAACTTCTCTTTTGCGAACGGTTTCCATTTCGTCGAAATGGGGCGGATGGCTTGCTCGGGCTTCCCGTCGGTCAACGCGACGGCAAAGCCCACGCCTCGTTTGTACTTACTCTCGAGGTCTACGAACTTGCCGAACGATGTCACTCTTTGGGATTCCAGAGTGATCGTGACGGATGCCAGGTTCCTACCCTGATCCGCGTCGTTCATCACCTGGTACAGGTAGAGATATCGCGCGGTCGTGTCGAGCCGCGAAGTGCTATCCTCTTTACCCGACCGTCTCCCGCTGACGAAATACCCCTCGATATCTTTGATCCCGGTATCCCAGGGATCGCCTTCCTTGCCGCCTGCCCGGTCGTAGACTTGAAAATAGACTGTCGCGCCAATCCACTGTTCCTTGGCATCCGCCTCTTTGCGAGTTCCGGGGCGGGTGTAGCCGGTCCACTTCGTCAGAGCCTCCGCATCGACCCGGCCACAGACGTACAGGAAGACCCAGCCAATGAGCATCGGTACGAGCCAAAGTCGAGCTATGCGAGTGACCATGGGTAGGCTTCGTGGGCCAAGGTAGGTGGGATTCATCACAATATATCATCATTAGATGAGTCAACTCATTTGTCAATGGGGCGATTCCTCTGAGATTTAGTGATTTTGCGATCGGTACTCGAATCCAACTTCGGGTGTGAATGGGCGAGGATGAATTTTCACCGTATCCAAGAATCTTGGGCGGACGGAGCAGGGCGTACAGGGCAACGGAACGTCGCGTGTTCGTGAGCGCACGAGGATCTGGGGTCACACATTCTCTCCGCTTGCTTCCCCCTTCGCCGACCCTACACTACCCCTGTCGCCCTCCCCCGCTCTCGGGTCGCAAGCCATGAACACCGCTCGCTTCCACGCCCATCTCCTCGAGCTGATCCGCCGCACCTCCGCCTTCCTGCCGCCCGACGTGAGCGAGGTCATCGACGCCCACCGCGCGCTCGAGCAGGCCGGGAGTAAGGCCAACCTCGCCCTCGAACTCGTCGCCCAGAACATCGGCCTCGCCAAGCGCCACAGCGCACCGATCTGCCAGGACACCGGCACGATCGGCTTCTTCATCACGACGCCGGTCGGGTTCGACCAGATCGAGTTGGAGGAGCTCTGCGAGGAGGCCGTCGCCGAGGCGACCGCGAAGGGCTACCTGCGGCAGAACTCCGTCGATAGCGTCACGGGGCACAACACCGGCAACAACCTCGGGCCGGGCAGCCCGATCTTCCATTTCCACCAGCACCGGGCCGACACCGTCGATATCCGCCTCGTCCTCAAGGGCGGAGGCTGCGAGAACATGAGCGCCCAGTATTCGCTGCCCGCGACACTCGAGGGCAAGCGGTTCGACCGCGACCTCGAGGGCGTCCGCAGCTGCATCCTCGATGCCGTCTGGCAGGCGCAGGGCAAGGGGTGTGGCCCCGGCTTCCTCGGCGTGTGCGTCGGAAGCGATCGGGCGGGAGGGTACTCCGTCGCCAAGGAGCAGTTGCTCCGCCTGTGCGACGACACCAACCCCGACCCGCGCCTCGCCGAGTTGGAGGCCCGCATCCTGGATGAGGCCAACCAGCTCGACATCGGGCCGATGGGCTTCAGCGGCAAACTCACGGTCGGCTCGTGCAAGATCACCGCGAATAACCGCCTGCCCGCGTCGTTCTTCGTCAGCGTCGCCTAGATGTGCTGGGCGTTCCGGCGGCGCGGCGTCGTCCTCGACGCCGAGGGCGAGGTCGTCGAGTGGTTGTATCAATCGCCCGGCGAGTTCGATCGGGACTATTCGCACGCCGGGCCGGAACTCATCGACCTCGGAGCCTCCGGCCCCAAGGCGATCCGCCTTACGACGCCACTCAGCGAGGAGACCGTCCGCAACCTCCGCGCGGGGGACATGGTGCTATTGTCCGGCACCGTCTTCACCGGGCGCGACGAGGTCCACAAGTACCTCTACAAGGGCAACGATTTGCCAGTCCTCCAAGGCAGCGTGATCTACCACTGCGGCCCCGTCGTCATGGAGAAGGACGGTGTCTACCGCGTCACCGCGGCCGGGCCGACCACGTCGATCCGCGAGGAGCCGTACCAGGCGAACGTCATCGAGCGATTCGGCATCAAGGCCGTCATCGGCAAGGGCGGCATGGGGCCGAAGACGCTCGAGGCGTGCAAGCAACACGGCTGCGTCTACCTGCACGCGATCGGCGGCGCGGCCCAGATCTACGCGAAGTGCATCGAGGGCGTGGACGACGTGTTCTTGAAGCAATTCGGGAGCCCCGAGGCGGTGTGGCAGCTGCGCGTCAAGGACTTCCCCGTCGTCGTCACGATGGACGCGCACGGCCGGTCGCTGCACCAGGAGGTGAGCGACGGGTCGAAGGCGCGGCTGGCGGGGGTGTTGCGATGACAAAACTTCACTCCCAGCCCGCTGGCTTATGAGGAAGGAGGGGCTAGACTTGCCAGAGACGGAAGTTCGGGGGCGGAGGTTCGCGTGAGGTTGATCCGTAAGGGGTCGAGCAACGCGAGGGCACCACCCTACGAGCATGATGGACACCCCCCAGGCTTTTCCTTCCGGGGGAGAGTATCTTTCGACGCCCTCACCCCGGCAGTAGAATCCTATCGTCAGGTGTAATGGTGTGCGGTAGAATGATCGCATCTACCCAACACGAACGACGGGGCCGCGGATGTCCACGCGAATCCAGGTGTCGATCTTCGAGAACCGACTGCTCATCAAGTCTGAGGATTTCGACGGACCCGTCGAACTCGGACGGGAGCAGAATCGGGACGAGGGACTCTACGCCCGCAGGAGGGAAAAGGATCTCTACCGCTGGGTCGTTGCTCGTCGTGAGGAAACGGCGGTCGGGCGATCTCAGATCATCGTCACGCCCCTCGACGACGGGCGGGTCCGCATCAAGAACGGCAGCGACCGCATGCCGATCCGCTTCCAGGACCGCGCCGAGCTGCCGCCCAGCACGACGATCGAAATCGACCTACCCACGATGATCTTCCTGACCGCGACCAAGAGCCTTCGCCTGGCCCGGCACACCGGTGGACTCGTGCAGAGCCTGGCCGACCGGACCGTTCCGCCGCGCCAGTCCCAGCCCGGCTCCCGGCTCCCGAGCCTGATCGAGCCTGGCGGGCACGTCTCGACACAAAACATGATCACCTGGTTGCACTCGGCGATGGATGTCTTTCAGGCCGCCGCAGGCTCGACGGACTTCTTCGACCGCGCCGCCCGTGCGGTGATCGACACAGTGGGCCTCGACTCCGCGCGGGTCCTCCTCTACCAGGGCGAGAGATGGCGAACGCAGTCGGTCCAGTCGGCGGCGGGGAAGGGGTCGCAGACCATGAGGCCGCCCAGCGGATCGGTGCTGGAGAGCGTGCTGGAGGACCGCAAGACGACATGGGAAGTGTATACACAAGACGCCTTGCAGCCCGAAAGCTTGCACGGCGTCGAGACCGTGATCGCGGCCCCGATCCTTAACCGCGAGGGAGTCATCCTCGGCGCGATCTACGGGGAACGGGGGTTTCGCGCACGGCAGCACGGCAGTGAGTTCGGCCAACTCGAAGCGAGTCTCGTCGAACTGCTCGCCAGAGGCGTGGCGGCGGGTCTGGCCCGTCTCGACGACGAGCGCAAGGCCGTCGCGGCCACCGTGCAATTCGAGCAGTTCTTCACGGCGGACCTCGCCCGGAAGTTGCTCGCCAATCCGCAACTCCTCGAGGGACAGAATCGCGAAGTCACCGTCCTGTTCTGCGACATTCGCGGATTCACCCGCCTCAGCGATTCGCTCGGGGCGGCCAAGGCGATCTCCTGGTGTCGTGATGTCCTCGATGTCCTCTCTCAGTGCGTCCTGGACGAGGGTGGCGTCCTAGTCGATTACGTCGGCGATGGCCTGATGGCCATGTGGGGGGCACCCGACGACCAGCCCGATCATCCCATGCGTGCCTGTCGGGCGGCACTCGCCATCCTGAGCAAACTGCCCGAGTTGAACGCGCGGTGGGAGCCGCTCCTCGGAGAGCCGGTCCGCCTCGGGATCGGCATCAACACGGGGCACGCCCAGGTGGGCAACGTCGGCTCCCGACTCAAGTTCAAGTACGGTGCCCTCGGGACGACCGTGAACCTCGCCAGCCGGGTCGAGGGGGCGACCAAGTTCTTCAAGTGCATGGTCCTGATGACCCGGCAGACCAAGGACCGGATCGACGAATCGATCCCGGCGCGACGCCTCGCCCAGGTCCGTCTCGCGGGCCTCAAGGATCCGGTCGAACTCTACGACCTGCTCTCGCCCGAATGGGACCATGCGAAACTGGCCCTGGCAGAGTACGCCAAGGCGTTCGCGCTGTACGAGCAGGACAAGTTCGCCGAGTCCGCCCGATCGCTGGGCAACTATCGCAGCCATTGCCCTAACGACGACGCCGTCTTGCAGCTGTTGTCCCGCGCCGTCGCCGCCCTGGCCAAGAAGCCAGCCGACGGCCACCGTGTCTGGGAATTCAGCGAGAAGTAAACGACGACCTGAAATGCAGTTGGGCACAGTGCCACATTGGCTTCCTGCTCACTTCGCCTCTTTGCGGACGAGGTCGCGCATGTACGCCCGGTAGCGTTTCTCCAACTTCGCCAGGTCGCTGCCGAAAGCGGTGCCGAAGTCGGTGAGACGATGTTCGGGCGTCTTGCGGTCGTGGATGAGTTGCAGGTATGCCTTGAACTGCCTGGGGCGATCGTCCATGAGCATGCGGAACAAGGCCCAGCTTTGGGAGTAGCCGAGGATGATTTGCTCCGTGCGCGTCGCCTTGCGAATCCAGTCGTCGTTGCGGACCAGGTCGCGGAGGGGGATGAACGAGGCGTCGCCTCTCGACGCTGCGCGGAGGACGCTGGCCCGCCCAGGGTTCGCCTCGCCGATGCCTTGCCAGGCACCCTTGATCGTCGATTCGCAGTAGACCGCGAGACCTTCGGCGAGCCAGACGGGCACGTCGCCCGTGCGGTTCAGCATGCCGCAGTTGAACGAGAGCTGATGCGCCACTTCGTGCATCACGGTGCTGATGTTCGTATCGTCGCGCTTGTCACGAACCGCCCGGCTCAACGCGAGCTGGTTCCGCTCGCGCTCCAGGTCCGACGATCCGCCCTTCATTTCGTTGGTGGCGCGGGCTACCGACGCGGTAAATGCGCGGTTGGTGCCGAAATCGTAGACGAGGAGGCGATTCGTCGCGGGGTGATAGAGTCCCGTGACCGAGGAGGGGATCTTCTGGCCCAGATAGGCGTCGAGGCCGTCCTGCGTGTCGAAGATGGCGACCATCATCTTGTCGGCGGGAGGTCGAGCCTCGAAGCCGCGCCTCCGAAAATGCTCGAAAAAGAGGGAGTAGATCGTCTCGCAGTTCTCGAGGCGGTATTCGGAGTGCGCGATGCCCGCCGTGCTGAGCGCCATGAAGTGCTTGCTGTCGTAGCGGGTCGGCGTGCGGAGTCGATGCTTCTCCTGGATCGCGCGCATGTCCTGGGTAAACGTGCGCGCCTCGAGGTCGTCGCGCGTCACGAGGCGGAAGCCCGTCGTTGTGACGTGGCAGCCCGCGCGCTCGTCCGTATCGACGACGGCGATCCGCACGCGCTTGCCGACGTAGGCATCGAGTTGCCAGCGGTACTCGCGGAGTTGACGACCGTTCGGCCCGAGAAGGGCGACGGAGGGGAGCCATTTCTCGCCCTGCTTCACCTGGCGCGGGACGATCTCGCGCTTCGCCGCCTCGAGGACCACGTCGAGGCTCTCTGCGGCCGCGACGCCCTCGGGCCGATAGGCCGCCGCCTCGAACTCGATCGCGACCGCCCCAGGGGGGACGGTGAACGTCCGATGGAGGATCGCCTTCTTCGCCGTCCCGTCGTCCGCCGTCGTGAAGGCGCGAGTGGTGCCCAGCATGACCACCTTGCCGCCGTCACCCTGCCAGGGCAAAACTTTGCCGCCGGACAGGTCGAGGTTCGGAATCGTGCCCGGCATGGTCAGGCCGGCCATCAACGTCAGGGTCAGGTGCATGAGCCGCGTGCCTTGTGGATGAGTTTCGTTCGCCGAGCGAAGTATGGGACATTGATTCGCTCCGGTCCAGCAAGCAACGGGAGGATGCGACGAACAAGGTGGTAGAGGGAGTGCATCAGAAGATGTAGGCGGGAGAGAGGCATTGCTCCAAGCCCGGCGGTTGCAACCGCTGGGCTTCGCCCCACCCTCCTTCCCGTTCCCTATAATCAAATTAAGCCCCTGGCCCGGATCTACTCACGCCTGCCGTTGTGGAGGACACCATGCACCCGATCGGAACAGCCGTCCTGTTCCCCCTCCCGCGCGCCTGGCTTCGGGGCCTCGTCCTGGCCCTCGTCGCGCTGAGTCCGGGGGCCGTCGTCGCCGCCGAGAAGGCCGTCTCCGGGATCATCGTGCAGATACCGGCCAGCATTACCACGGAGTCCGTCGCCCGCCTCCGGTCGAGCCTCCACGGGTCGCTCAAACGCTTCGAGCAAGAGGCATCGGCCAAGGGCGGGCAGTTCGTCGTCCTGTGCGACTTCAACCCCGAGGGCCGTCGCAATGAGTGCGACGATTTCGGGGCCTGCTACAGCCTGGCGAACTACCTCTCGCGCCTGCCGACCGAGACGAAGGGCGTGCTGACGGTGGCGTATGTCCACGGCGACATCCGTCGCCACAGCGTCTTGCCGGTCCTCGCCTGCCAGGAGATCGTCTTCTCCGAGAAGGCGCGACTCGGGCAAGTGGTTGTCGCGGGCAAGACTCTTCCGCGACCCGAAATAGCAGCCTACGAGGAGATCGGCCGCAGCCGACGACCACGCAAGGTCGTCCTCGAGATGCTCGGGCCGTCCGACGCTTTCGGGCAGGAAGGGGCGCTCTACGACTTCACCCAGGCGAGCAAACTCGGCCTGTGCCAGCCGAAGGCCGCCGCGACGCTGGACGAGGTCCGCCTTACCTACCGCCTGCCGCGCACCAACCTCCGCAAGTCGATCGACCGCTCGCTCGCGTGGCGCATCCCCGTCGAGGGGGCGATCACCGGCGAGGTCGTCGAGAAGACGCGCCGCCGGGTGGAGCGGGCGATTCGCGCTCGCGCCAACGTGATCGTCTTCGAGTTGCGCTGCCAGGGCGGGGACAGCGACCGGGCGAACGAACTGGGCCGATACCTCGCGTCGATCAACGACGACCGCCCGGACGATCCCGTCGAGACGATCGCCTACGTCACCAACGTCGCACGCAACCTCGCCGCGTTCCCGGCCTTCGCGTGCAACAAGATCGTCATGCAGCGCCCGCCGACCGGCATCGACCCCAACCCCGATGACGGGGACGATAGCACCTACGGCGAGGCACGCCTCGGTGATTTCGGGACGTATCTCAAAGAAAATAAGAACCTCGAGAGGATCATCGGCGACCACCTCGCCGACCTCGCCGCCAAGAATCTCTACCCCGCCGAAGTCGCCCGCGCCCTGACGCGGGCCGATCTCCAGGTCGTCGCCGTCGAACCGGCAACCGGGGCGGGGGGGCGGACGTTCCTGACGAAGGAGGAGTACGAACTGTCCCCGAAGAAGTGGCGCGTCCTCGAGTGGGTCAAGCCCTGGCACCGGGAGGCGCGTTTCGAGGGCAAGCCGTTGACCCTCAGCGCTACGCAGGCCCAGGAACTCGATATCGCCTCCTCCGTCGTCAAGGATCTCGCCGACCTCTACGAAGTCGAGGGGTTGGAGCCGTTGCAGGTGAAGGTCGCCGAGAGTGACTGGCTCGACGGCCTCGGCGACTTCCTGCGCGACCCCTGGACGAGCATGATCCTCATCATGGTCGCCATCACCTGCTTGATGCTCGAATTCAAGATGCCCGGCGTCGGCCTGCCCGGCGTCATCGCCGCCATCTGTTTCGTGTTGTTCTTCTGGGCGCACTCGCAGTTGCACGGCCAGATCACCTGGCTCGCCATCCTCCTGTTCGTCCTCGGTCTCATCCTGATCGGCATGGAAATCTTCGTCCTGCCGGGGTTCGGCATCACCGGCATCAGCGGTACGCTCCTCGTCCTGGCGAGCCTCGGCCTCGTCGTCTACGGCCACTGGCCGCGCTCGGGGTCCGAGTGGGTCGGCTTCGGCAACAAGCTCGCGCCGTTCGGAGTCAGCCTTTTAGGCTCCCTCGTCGGTGTGATCCTCGTCGTGCGTTATCTTTCGCACATCCCGATCCTGAACCGCCTCGTACTGCGTCCCGGCGCGGAGCCGGGCGAGGAGGAGGTCGAGGCCGGCTGGCACCAGCACGCCGAGTTGCAGGCGCTCCTCGGGGCGATCGGAGTCGCGGCCACGCCGCTGCGCCCGGCGGGCAAGACGCAGTTCGGCGAGGCGTTCGTCGACGTCGTCGCGGAGGGCGGCTACATCATGCCGGGGACGCGGGTGCAAGTCATCGAGGTCGAGGGCGGGCGTGTCGTGGTCAAGGAGGTTTGAGGTTCGTAGCTCAGGCGTCCCGCCTGAGTTTGGTGCGTCTCGCCCCGAGGCGATGAAGAAACAGGCCGGACGCCTGTTCTACGGGAGTGCCGGATGGAGACGACGTTCTTGACGCTGGGACTATTCCTGATCGGCCTGGGGCTGATGCTGCTCTTCGCCGACTTGTTCGTCCCGTCGGGCGGCATCCTCATCGTGCTGGGCCTCGGCGGGCTGGGCGTCGGCATCGCCTTCCTATTCCGCTACGACACGGAGATCGGCATCTGGGCGCTGGCCGGGACGGCGCTGGCGATCCCAGTCGGCGGCGTACTCTTGTTCAAGTTGTGGGCCTACACACCCCTCGCACGCATGGCCGCGCCGGGGCCGCCCCCGACCGACGCGGACATCCCCTTCGACACGGGCCTCCAACTGCTTCGCGGCCGTCACGGCAAGACGCTCACCTCCCTGCGGCCCGCCGGCATGGTCGAGTTCGACGGCCGGCGCGTCGATAGCCTGACCGAGGGGATGATGGTCGAGTCGGGCCAGTGGGTGCGCTGCGTCGAAGTGCGCGGAGGCACCGTCATCGTCCGGCCGGTCGAGAAACCTGATACAACAGATTTAGAGACGACTTCTCTTACCTAAGGTGGCTCCCATGCTCGTGCCCCTGTTCGCGGCCGAAGACATTCTGACCTACTGGCCGCTGGCGCTGGGGCTGGTCGGGATCTTCGTCTTCCTCGTCGTGCTGTTCATCTGCTTCAACTTCGTCCAGCTCTGGATCCAGGCGTATCTGGGCGGGGCGAAGATTGGCTTCATCGACATGATCCGCATGAAGCTCATGAAGCTGGAGTATGTGACGATCGTGAAGCTCAACATCGCCCTCGTCAAGGCGGGGACGAAGGTCACCACGCAGGAGATGGAGGCCCATGTCCTGT
>JANXSH010000093.1 GCA_025356615.1 Planctomycetia bacterium
GAGGGCGACCAGGCAAAGGACGGGGACGAAGGGGTATCGTCGGCCGTGGCGACTGCGGGGATCTGGGACGGAGCCGAGGGCCTCGACGAGGGGGATGGGGGACATGCGAGCCTCCTTGCCGACGGGATTGGGCGTCCCCCGGTTTACTCGCTTGCCCGTATCCGCCCAAGACCAAACAAGGAATAGCCCTGAGTGGCAAGGGAGGACTGCGCGTTCCTCTTGATCCCCTCTCAGCCTTTCGAGTATATACAGCCTGGACTCAGGGTCGATCTCCCTTCTCGTCCGAGGCCCATTCATGCCAGGTAAATCCAAAGGCAAGGATATCCCACTCACCCCGGCCCGCCGACTCATCGCCGAGTTGATGCACCACGCCCGGAAGGTGCCCGCCATCCCGCTCGCCCGCCCCTGCAACATTTCCGCACTCGTCGCCGCCCGCCGACAATCGACGCCGCCCGTGTCCTGGATGGCGATCTTCCTCAAGGCGTATGCCCTCGTCGCGCGCGAGATCCCCGAAGTCCGCCGGGCCTGGATCCCGTTTCCCTACGCGCGAATCTACGAACACCCCTCGAGCGAAGCGGCCGTCCTCATCGAGCGCGAATACGAGGGCGAGTCGATCGTCCTCGGGGCCAAGATCCGCAGCCCCGAGGACACCCCGCTCGGGACGATCGACGGCCACCTCGAGCGGTATCGCTCGACGCCCGTCGAGGAGGTCACGGCCTTCCGCCAGCTCCTCCGGCTCGCCCGGCTCCCGCTGCCCCTGCGCCGGTTCTTCTTCTGGCGCGTGCTGTCCGTGTCCGGCCACCGCCGCGCCTGTCGCCTCGGCACGTTCGTCATCTCCAGCCTGGGCAATTTCGGCGTCGAACAGATGCACCCGCTGACGGCGCTGACGACCTATTTCACCTACGGCCCCATCCAGCCCGACGGCACCGTGACGCTGAAGGTGATCTACGACCACCGCGTCATGGACGGTCGGACCGTCGCGCGGATCCTCGTGCGCCTCGACGAGGTGCTGAACGGGGCGATCCTGGACGAGGTGCGTGGGCTGGCCCGACAGGCGGCGTGATACCCCGTCGTGGTGTTCGACTCTGTAAGAACGGTCCGGCTGGACATGAATCAGCCCGGATGCGGCGACCACACGAGGATCTCCCCCTTGCCGGGGACGGACGTGTCGCCGGTGTAGCGCCGGTAGGCCCCGTCGAGGGGGAGGGCGTATCCCAAGCCCGCCAGGAGTTTCGCGTAGAGGTTCAGGAAGGTGGGGTTGTAGGCGCAGGCGTAGGTGAAGGTCGGCATGAGTTGGATCGGCTTTAGGGAGACGATCGTGCCGCGAACCATCCACGCGCCGGTGCGGATCTCCGCGCCGCCCATCAGGAAGATCGTCCCGCCCTTCATCTGTAGCCCGGCGAAGTCTCGCGCCACGCCCTTGACGGCGATGATGCCGCGTCGCATGCGCATCCCCAGTTCGAGGCCCGCCGTGCCTCCGACGAGGATCGTGCCGCCGTTCATGCCGGAGAGGCTGCCCCGGTACGCTGCCCCGACTTGCCCGCCCGCGTTGCCGCCGACGCGGATGAGTCCGCCGCGCATCTCGGCACCGATCCAGTCCGAGGCGTTGCCCGTCACCTCGATCGTGCCGCCCTTCATGTACGCCCCGAGGTGCATGCCGGCGTTGCCGAAGATGGAGATTCGACCACGCGTCATCTCCCGGCCGATCCACTTCACTCGACCCACGTCGCCGTGGATCTCGATGTCCTCGCCCCCCGCCCCTTCGACCTCGAAGAAGTCGTCGAGGCGGCGTTGCCGTTTGCCCAGGACGACGGGGAGGGCGCGTATCTCGGCATGGCCCAGCGGGGCGAAGACGTCCGGGGTGAGGACTTCGGCCTCGAGCGGAACGTGAGGGGCTTTCTTCAGGGTGAGGATGGTCTTGCTCATTCGCTCGGCTGCTTGCAGGGGAGGATTTCGGGGTGCTCGAGGCGCTCCATCTCGACGGGGTAGTTGTCGAAGGACATCGTGTAGTATTGCTGGAAGACCGGGCGGATGAACTCCTCGACCTTCGCGTCATACGCCGGCTGGACGAGGAGATCCTTGCCCTCGACGATCTGGCGGATCTCGCCCTCTTCGATAACGACTTCGCCGCCCTTGATGACGTAACGCGGGTAGGAGAACATGCGGACGATGTCCTTGCCTTCGTTGTAGATCGCCACGTCCGCGTCCGCCCCGATGCCCAGGTTCCCCTTGCTCGGCAGGCCCAGCGCCCGCGCCGGCCCCGCCGAGGTGATGATGGCGATCTCGTAGAGCGAGTATTCGCGGTTCAGCTCGGGCAGGAGGATGCGCTTGAGCGCCTTCGGGGGGAGCTTCGTGAGTTCCTCGCGGCGGAAGTCGGCGCTCATGAGGAGTTGGATGATCTCCGGGTAGCGCCAGAACGCCGCCCCGTTGGGGTGGTCGGTCGTGAGGTAGATCCGCCAGGGGTCGTCGATCAGCAGCAGCAGTTCCAGGCCGACGGCCCACTGGACGGCGTTGACGAGGTTCTTTTCCTTGTAGACGTAGGGGACGACGCCGCAGCCCGTCTCGTTCTCGACATCGATGTTGCCCCACTTGCGCCCGGTGAGCTTGTAGAGCAGGTGCTGCCAGGGGCCGTCGGCCGTGATCGTCACGGTGCTGCCGAAGAGTACCGCGCCGGCGTCGGCCGTCAGGTTGGGGTGGGCGTTGAAGTAGTCGGCGATCCGGGCCGACTCGGAGCGCATCGTGTACCAGTCGTCCCCGCCGTAGGCGTGGTATTGGAGGTGGGCCATGTGCGCCCGGTTCCCCTCCAGGTGCTTCATCGTCTCGAGCGTCGTGAGGTAGTTGCCCGGCGCGCCGAGGTTGTTGCAGTGCAGGTGGAGCGGGTGCGGCAGGCCGAGTTGGTCCACGATGTCCGCGAGCGCCTTGATGATCTTGGCGGGCGTCACCTTGTCGAACCCGGCGACCGGCTCGTTGAGGGACTTCGCGTCCTTGCCCCACTTCCAGGCGGTCACGCCGCCGGGGTTGACCGCCTTCACGCCGTAAGCCTTGGCCGCACAGATGTTCCAGGCGACGAAGTGCCGGGCGCGCTCCGACTCGCCGGCCTGGATCAGGTCGATGAGGATCTCGTTGTTGGCCATCAGCACGCAGCACGCCTTATCGACGATGGGCGTGTCGCGCAGCTCTTCGTGAGTGTGTCGGGCCGACAGGATCGGCACGGCGGCCTCGTTGACGGTCGTGTAGCCCAGCCCCGCGTAGAGGTAGCCAGTAATGTGCGTCGTCGGGGTCGAGCCGCCCACGCCACCGCGGCGCACCGGGGTGCGGACGAAGGGGGCGGCGCGGCGGTGATCTTCGGGGATCATGGCGCGGGCGAAGTTGAGCGCGGCACCCGCGACGTGGGTGTGAACGTCCACCCCGCCGGGGAAGACGACCATGCCCGTGGCGTCGATCGTTCGTCCGGCCTCGACCTCGGCGACGATCCGGCCATCGCGGATGCAGACGTCCTTGATGACGCCGTTGACGCCGTTGGCTGGGTCGTAGACTTTTCCGCCGGTGATGCGTAGCATGGAATTCCCGCGCAACGTACTCTCCTGTTTCTCGAATGTCTCTCGCTGACCGTTAGGACGCGGGCTGTTGTGTCAGCGCCGATCGCAGTTCTTCGAGGCTAGCCGTCTTGGCGAGTTGGAGGAGACGATCGAGATCGGCCATCTTGCTCGACTGCTTCACCGCAGGCATGAGGGCTGATACCTCTTGGGGAAAACGAACTTCGAGAACCGCCTCGATCCCCTTCTCCATCCCCTTCTCCATGCCCTTCTCCATGCCCTCCTCGCGGTCCATCTCCCTCAAGCGACGCTCGGCGTAAGTGACGTAAGGCACGGCTTTCTCCTTTTCCTTCCGGACGATCTCCTGCCAGATGCGATCATCATACTCTTTAGGCAAGAGGAGGAGCCAGTCCAGGTAGCGATACCAGCGCCGCAAGTCGTCCGCAGCCATCCCTCGTTCTTGCAGGAGAAAGATCAACTCCAGCTTCACCGTCATTCGTCTCTCATGATCCTTCTTCGTTCGCATCGCCGTGAGATGTGCCAGGACGAATAGCGCCACTGGGTTTTCGTGAGCGCGGAGTTCTGCCTCTCTGCCTTCCCAGTCGAGGATTTTGATGGTCACGAAACGGAAGGTATGGATCGTGTCATAGATTTTGGTCTGGTAATGCTTGGGACGCCACTTCGGGTTCGTGTCGAGCAGGATGAGGAAGCTGGCGACGGGTTGGCCGAACTGCTGGACACACCGAGAGTTGTAGTCGTACATCCGTTTCGGCATCTGACGTTGTTTCTTGCCCTGCGCCTCGGCGTGGAGATATCGCGGGTCTCCGCTCTTGCTCCACGCCTTGACAAGCCGATCGACGACGCGCTTGCCGACGACGCCACCCGGATCGAGTTTACGCAACTCCTGGTCGAGGGAATCGTGGTCACGGCTCCAGTCGAGGTCGGCATGGACTTTCGGAAGGAAGAACTCCAGGACGCGGGGCAACTCCTGCTCCAGCAGTTCTTTCCATGGGCTATCGGTGTCTGCCATCGACGCACCTCGCAAGGGACAAAGCCAACTACACCGCCGCCAGCCCAGGGACGACCGGCGGGGCCAGCCGGGGCTTCGCCGCCACCGCCTTGTAGATGCGACGGATCAGTTCCTCGTCCGTCGCATAAGGAGACTTCAGCGTGGGCCGCAGCGGGAGCGGGATCTCGTCCATTCGGTACACGGTGCCGGGGGCGCTGATGCCCGTGACGGCGGTCGTGAAGTGGACACGCGCGAGCCGGCTGGTGTGCGTGACCTTCGGGTCCATAACGATGGTCGGGATGCTCGCCAGGTGGTCGATGGCGGGCTGTGGCATGGTCGCGCCGGGGTCCGCCCCGAGGATGAGCGCCGCGTCGCAGTCCTTGCGGATCAGCAGGTCGATGGTCGAGTATTCGCCGGGGTTGAAACGCGGGTAGCCCCGACACAGGCTGACGCCGAACGGGAAGCCCGTCGTCCAGCGCATCACGACATCCGCACCCGTGACGTTGCCGTGCCCGCGCATCGGCATCGCCACGAACTTCGTGAAGGCGTTCA
>JANXSH010000107.1 GCA_025356615.1 Planctomycetia bacterium
ATCCAGCAGGCCCTGTCCCCGAGCTACCCCGTCACCGTGCAGGCGAATACCAGCACCCAGCTCAACAACCTGATCGGCGCGGTCAACCACCTCCCCTCGTACAGCGGCACCCCGGTGACGGTGACCCTGAACCTCGCCGCCGGGGTCTCCTACACGGACCTCGTCCTGAGCCCGCCTCCCGGTGTGACGCTCGTCATCAACGGACAGAGCGGCACCACCATCATCGTCGGCCAATCGCCGGCCCTGACCGTGTCCTCGGGGACCGTGATCGTCACCGGTGTGACGCTCATCACGGCCACCGACGCCCCGACCGTCCTGGTCAGCGGCGGCAGCTTGACCTTGCGCAACTGCATCGTGCAGGAGTCCACCGGCTTCGCCCAAGCCGCCATCTCGATCACCGGCGGTACGGTCGATCTGGGGACGGCGGCCAGCCCCGGCGGCAACACCCTGAACGTCAACGGCGCTGGCGAACTGATCCACAACGCCGGCACCAACGCCGTGTCGGCGCTGGGCAACACGTTCACGGTCAACGGTACCGCCCTCACCACCCCCTACGCCATCGAGGATCGCATCTTCCACGCCCTGGACAACCACGGCGGCGGCCTCGTCACCTACGTCGCGGGCAACGTCTTCGTCACCCCCGCCAGCGGCAGTGTCCAGCGTGGCATCGATGCCGTGGCGGCCGGCGGCACCGTCAACGTCCAGCCGGGCAGCTACCCGCGGTTCAACGAGGGGAGCAAGCTGCTCACGGTCAGCTACCAGAACGGGCCGAGCCTCGGCCTCGTGGCCGACCCGCTCTCCCCCGGCCAGGTCATGCTCGACGTGGTCGGCACATCGGGCGACGACGTCATCCGCATCCTCACCGCCGCCGACGACCCGAATAGCGTCCGCGTCCGAATCAAGGACCAGGACCTGGGCAACCTCAGGATCCGTGGGACCATCGGCGCCACCATCGACCGCGTCGTCGTCCACGGCCTCGCCGGCAACGACGATATCTCGGTGGACGATGACATCACCGTCCCCGCCTGGCTCTACGGCGGCGACGGCAACGACCGCCTCAAGGGGGGCAGCGGGAACAACGTGCTCGTGGGCGGGGCCGGCGACGACCTGCTCGTAGGCGGAAGCGGTCGCGACCTGCTGATAGGCGACCTCGGTGCCGACAAGCTCCTCGGCAACGGCGGCGACGACATCCTGATCGGCGGCTACACCAGCTACGACGCCAACGATGCAGCCATGCTGGCCATCATGGCCGAGTGGACCTCCAGCGCCAGCTTCGCCGCGCGGATCGCCAACCTCAGCGACAACACCAGCAGTCCGCTGTTCAACGCCAACCGGCTGAACGGCAACTACTTCTTGATCGACGCGGGGACCGCCGAGACGGTGTTCAACGACGCCAGCAAGGACACGCTGACGGGTAACGCGGGAGCGGACTGGCTCTTCGCCGGGACCGGCGACAAGGTGACCGACCTGTCCGCCGCCGACCGGGCGTTCATCTTCGGAGTGTGACGGGCGCTGTCGTAGCGACCCAGGCACGCGGTTCGAGTTCTGCCGTAACGGACTGACTGGGAAGGCGCTGACAGGCTGCTCGCCCAGGCGACCGACAGCCTCAGTGCCGTGGGCGACCCCTCCGCCCTCCGCCACGCCGGACATCCGGGTGCCCGTGCGGAACCCCTCCGCCCTGTGGCATCGGGCTTCGGATCCCCTCTTCGAGGAGGTGGCCGACGGTAACCTCCCCGCCGCCCTCTCGGCGTTCATCGAGGAGGAACACCACCGCCGGTAACGCGCGGCACAGGGGCAGGTGGCGACCCCCCTTCATTCCCACCCCTCCCTATCTTCGTTCGGCGGACTGCCCCGAGGCAGTTCGCCGGGCACAGGATTTCCTCTTGGCATCCGGCCGGCGATAGGTTATAGCGCCCCCCGCGAGTCGGGACCATTCGTTCTCGACCGGGTCTTGCTTTCGCCTCGGGCGAAGGAGAGCGAGCGATGATCGGTTGTATACGGAGCGTTGCGTTGCGGGGCTGGATCGTGGCGGCTCTTTTGGCGCTGGCCTTCGGAGGTTCGGCGAGGGCGGCGGAGGTCGAGACGCGGGACTTCGCGGTCCTGATCTCCGGCAAGCCCAGCGGGGAGGTCCACATGACCATCCACCGCCAGGACGACGGTTCCATCCAGATGCGTTGTGACACGGATATCAAGGTGTCCTTCGGTCTTCTCAGGTACAAGTATGTCTATCGCGGCCTCGAGGTCTGGAAGGACCGCCGTCTCGTCCGCCTGGACAGCAACACCGACGACAACGGCAAGCGATTCATCGTCTCGGCGGCCGCCAAGGACACGAACCTCGACTTGAAGGTCAACAACGTCGAGAAGCAGGTGCGCGGCGACGTGTGGGTTACGAGCTATTGGACCCTCCCCGACCCGAAGCGCCGCGCGGAGACCCTCGCGATCCTGGACGCCGACAACGGCACCATTCTCGAGGGCAAACTCAGCTTCGTCGCGACGGAGAAGCTCCGGATCGCGGGCCAGGAAGTGTCCCTCAATCACTACCGCATTACCGGCAAGACGACCATCGACCTCTGGTACGACGGCAGTGAACGCCTCGTCCGTCAGGAGTGGACGGAGCAAGGGCACAAGACGTTGCTCGAGTTGCTCCGCGTCCGGCGATAAGACTACGGCCACAAGAATCGGCTCGTGAACGAGGGCGTGTCTTTACCCATCAGGTGAAGACACGCCCTCGTTCGTTTTCGGACTGTTGCTTTTTCCCTCCCCCCAATGCGTATCGCGCCGAAGTATAGTATAGTCTCTCAGGATGCAGCTTTCCTGACGAGGTGGCGAACTCATGTCCGAGTATCGGACGTGTTCACAGGGGCACAGTTGGCAAGTGGCCGAGGGGTCGGCCTCGCTGGTCGCTCACTGCCCGGACTGTGGTCGGACCGCTCTCGAGGCGAACGGGTCGGTCGCAACGGTCCTGGTGGGCCTGCCCCGATTCGGTGGCAAGGCGGAGCCGATCGCGTCCCCGTATCCGGACGACACCCTCTCGCGAGTCTTGGAACACATTACCCCCGCACGGGTTGAAATCGTTCTCCCTACCGTGCCGGGTTACACGGTCCTCGAGGAGATCGGTCGGGGGGGCATGGGCATCGTCTACAAGGCCCGGCAAGACGCCTTGGGGCGACTGGTCGCCCTCAAGACGATCCACGCCGCCGCCAGCCTCTACCCGGACATCATCGCGCGATTCCGCGCCGAGGCCGAGTCGATCGCCCGCCTCCAGCACCCGAACATCGTCCAGGTCCACGAGATTGGCAGCGGGCCAACCGGCCCCTATTTCGTGATGGAGTACGCCGAGGGCGGCAATCTGGCCCAGCGACTCGGCGGGTCGCCCCAAGGTGCCCGCACGTCGGCGGCGTTCGTCCGCACCCTGGCGCGGGCCATCCATGCGGCACACGAAGCGGGAGTCATCCACCGCGATATCAAGCCCGGCAACATCCTCCTGGCCGACCCTCCGGGGACTTCGCTCGAAGATAGCACTCCGAAGATCAGCGACTTCGGCCTGGCCCGTCGGCTCGACGAGGTCCACGGACTCACGCTTTCCGGCCAGGTCATCGGAACCCCCGGATACATGGCCCCCGAGCAGGCGGCCGGGGTCAGCGCCGAGATCGGCCCCGCCGCCGACATCTACGCGCTCGGCGTCATGCTCTACGAGATGCTCACGAGCCGACCCCCCTTTCGCGGCTCGACGGCGATCGAGACGATTCACCTGATGCTGTTGCACGAGCCGATGCCTCCCACTCGGCTCCGTCGTGACCTGCCGCGTGACCTCGAGACGATCTGCCTCCACTGTCTCGAGCGTGTCCCCGGTCGGCGGTACGCGAGTGCCGCGGCCCTGGCGGATGATCTCGACCGCTTCCTCGAGCGCAGGCCGATCCTGGCGAGGCCGACCACTCCCGTCGAAATCGTCTGGAAGTGGTCGCGCCGCCAGCCGACGACGGCGGTCCTGGCCCTCGGCTTCGTCGTCCTGCTCGCGATCAGCTTCGGGTTATTGTTTCGCGGGTGGCGCTACGCGGAGGCAGAGCATTTGATTCGTCGGCAAGAGCGAGACCATGCGGTCCAGCTCGCCGACGCGGCCACCGCCGTGCGACACCGCGCCGAGCAACTCACCGCGCGCCTCGTCCTGGAGCGCGGCGCTACGCTCTGCGAGGCCGGCGACCACGGCCCCGGCCTCCACTGGCTGTTGCACGGGCTGGAGACGATCCCGGCGAACTCGCCGGCCCTGGACACCTCGGCCCGACTCCTGACCTCCGGTTGGCAAGGCAATCTCCATTCGCTCGAACAGTTCTACACGCATCCCGGCAGCGTCTCGGCCCTCACCTTCCTCCCCGACGGTAAGACCCTCGCCGCCTCCGTCGGCCGCCGCGTCTGGCTGCACGGAGACGCATCGCGCATCGAGCCGATCGCACTTCCGGGTGAAGTCCTCCACCTCGCCACGACATCAGAAGGCGCGTTCGCCGTCACCGTCACCGACAAGCACGCGGTCCACGTCTGCGCCCTACCGGGGGGGAAGCCCGTCGGCCCGCCCCTCGAGCTTCCGGCCCGTCCCCTCTGCGCCGCAGTGTCGCGGGACGGCTCGACCTTGCTGGTCGGCCTCGACGACCATACCGCGTGGGTCTATCGTCTGCGAACGGGTCTCGCCATCGCGGGGCCGCTCTCGCACCAAGGGAACGCCCGCGCGGTCGCCTTCAGCCCGGACGGCGACCGACTACTCACGGGAAGCGACGAACAGCGCGTCCGCCTCTGGTCCGCAGGAGGGAGCCTCCTGGGGGTGTTCGAGGACCACCCGCAGAAGATCCAATCCGTCGCCTTCAGCCCCGACGGCAGTCGTATCCTCAGCGTCGGCGAAGACCGCCGCGTCGTCATTCGGCAGGCGAAGTCGGGCGGCCAGCGCGTCGAGATTCGCCACGACAAACACATTGCCTCACTCGCGGTCCATCCGCGAGAGCCGATTTTCGCCACCGGATGCGATGACAACATCGTCCGATTGTGGCACCTGGAGACCGGCAAACTCCTTGCCGCCCAGACGGTTCATACGGACGAAATCCTTTCGATCGCCTTCTCACCGGACGGCCTCCTCTTGGCGACGGGGAGCGAGGACCGAACGGCGCGCGTCTGGCGACTGGCCCGCCCGACCGAGAGCAAGTCCCGATTCTCCCACCCCCAGGCGGTGGTTTCTCTCGTCGCGGATGGCGAAGTCGTCCTCACCGGGTGTAGCGACGGCGGCATCAGGCGATGGAGCCTCGCCGGGGAACAGCGCTTGCTCCGCCGCCACTCCTCGCCCCTGGCGATGGCGCTGCACGCCCCGAGCCGGTCTCTGGCCGTCGGCTACCACGACGGCCGGCTCGAGATCCTCGACTCCACGACGGGCGAACGCCGGGCCGGGCCGTGGGCACACGACCAATCGATCCTGTCGGTCGCCTTCAGCCCCGACGGGAAGCTCGTCGCCACGGGGCACCAGGATCCGGACTGGGTGATCCGTATCCGCGAGGTCGCGACGGGGCGCGTGAGGCACGAATTGGTCGGCCACGTCCGCAAAGTCAGCTCGCTCGCGTTCAGCCCCGACGGTACGCTCCTGTTGAGCGCGAGTTGGGACATGACCGCGCGGTTCTGGGACGTGAATACGGGAAAGACTTTGGGCGCGCCGATGCGACACCAGGATCTCGTCAAGGCGGTCGCCTTCGCCCCGGATGGCAACGTCGCCCTGACGGGAGGCGATGACTACACCAGTCGGCTCTGGCACGTCCCCTCCGGCAAACCGCGCAGCCAGCCGCAACTCCACCCCGACAAGGTCGAGTCGGTCGCCTTCTCTCCCACGGGCTTGCTCTTCGCCACGGGCGGGAAGGGTGGCCTCGTCCGATTTTGGGATTCGAACACGGGTCGCGTCATCGGCCCGCCCCTGCCGCACCCCGGCGAGGTGTACTCGCTGGCGTTCAGCGACGAGGGGCGAACACTCTCGAGCGGCTGCTGGAGCGGGGAGGTTCGGACCTGGGCGGTCCCGGACACAAGGGGTATCGACTTACGCACGCTTCGCCGAGTGGTCGAAGTCCGAACCGGGGCGAGGTTCAGCCCGGAAGAGGGCCTCGTCCCGCTCGACCAACCGACCTGGGAAGGCTTGGCCCGCGAACACCTCACGCGAAAGTCTCAGGCCGCCGGGCGTGCCAATCGGTGACGCGCTCGTAGGACCGCGCGACGCGCAAGAGGCGATCCTCCGACAGCGGCGCTCCCAGCAGCTGTAGGCCGATGGGTAGCCCGTCACCGCTGAACCCACAGGGGATGCTGATCCCCGCGAGGCCGGCTAGGTTGGCGCTGATCGTGTAGACATCGGCGAGGTACATCGACAGCGGGTCGTCCGCCTTGGAGCCGATCGGGAAAGCGACGGTCGGCGTCGTCGGGCCGGCGACCACATCGCATTTTGCAAAAATGGCGTCGAAGTCGTTGCGGATCAGTCGTCGTACTTTGAGTGCGCCTAAGTAATAAGCGTCCCGATAGCCGCTCGAAAGGGCGTAAGTCCCCAGCATGATCCGGCGTTTGACCTCGGGGCCGAACCCCTCGCCTCGGCTGCGCGCGATCATGTCCTGCAAGTCGCCATGCTCCCCCGCGCGATGGCCGAACCGCACGCCGTCGTAGCGCGCCAGGTTGCTCGACGCCTCGGCGGGGGCGACGAGGTAGTACGCCGCCAGCGCATACGGCGCGTGGGGCAGCGACACATCGACCAGCTTCGCGCCCGTCTCCTCGTAGACGCGGAGGGCGGATCGCACCGCCGCCTCGACTTCGGGGGCCAACCCCTCCGCGAAGAACTCGCGCGGCACCCCGATCGTGAGTGGGCGTATCGGCTCCTCGAGCGTGTCGGGATATACGGGGACGGGGGCAGCCGCACAGGTCGAATCGCGTGGGTCGTGTCCGGCGATGACTTGGAGCAAGAGGGCGGCGTCGGCCACGTCGTGCGTGAGGGTGCCGACCTGGTCGAGCGAGGAGCCGAAGGCGACCAGCCCGAACCGCGAGACGCGACCGTAGGACGGCTTGAGGCCGACGACGCCGCACAGGGCCGCCGGCTGGCGCACCGACCCGCCGGTGTCGGAGCCTAGCGCCGCCGGCGCGAGGCCCGCCGAGACCGCCGCAGCGCTGCCGCCGCTGGAGCCGCCGGGGATGCGCGAGGTGTCCCAGGGGTTGCGCGTCACCTGGAAGGCGCTGTTCTCCGTCGAACTGCCCATCGCGAACTCGTCGAGGTTCGTCTTGCCGAGCAGGATCGCCCCCGCTCGCCGCAGTCGGGTGACGACATGAGCGTCATAAGGTGGGCGAAACCCCTTCAGGATCTTACTCGCGCAGGTCGTCGGCTCACCCTCGACGCAGAGATTATCCTTGAGCGCGATCGGCAGACCCGCCAGCAAACCGAGCGGCTCGCCTCGCCCCCGACGCTCGTCGATCGCCTGGGCCTGGGCCATCACGCGCGTCTCATCGACGTGCAGATACGCCCGCAAGACGGGGTCGTGGGTCTCGATCGCCGCGAGGAATTCCTCGCAGAGTCGGGCCGAGGTGACATCGCCTCGCGTCAGAGCGCCGATGAGCCTGCACGCGGTTTCTCGGGTCCACATCGTTCGACTCACTCCAGCACGGCGGGAACGGCGAAACATCCCACGCGCGATTTCGGAGCGTTCGCCAACGCTCGCTCGCGCGGCAACGACGTGACGACTTCGTCCTCGCGGAAGACGTTCTGGACAGGGAGCGCATGCGCGAGCGGTTCGACGCCTGTAGTGTCTACCTCGCTCAACTGAGCGACGTAGCCGACGATGGCCCCGAGCTGCGGCGCGAGGTGTCGGAGTTCGTCGTCGGACAACTCGAGCCGGGCGAGGCGGGCGATGGCGCGGACCTGATCGAGGGTGAGGGACTCGGACAAGGGATTGCCTCGTGGGGAGTGCGAGCGGGTCAACACCATGCTAGTGATCCTGCTATTCGGGTCAACAGGAGGAGGACTCGTAGCGTGCATCGTCCGTAATCGGTAGAATGGTCTGATAGGTAAGAACCTTCTTCGCCCCGATCATGGAGCAGCGCCAAAGATGAGCGAAGCTACCCTCGATATGCCTAGTTCCGTCGCGAATGGAGCGGCCGACGATGTGAGGCCGAAATCGGCGTTCATTTCGGCCCCGTCAGGCGTAGACACCAGCACAGTGAGAAACGCACTGGAGAACAAGGGGGTTCGGTGCTTCAGCGCGGATCAGATCGACCTTCCGGGGCAGAATATCCCGCAAATCCTCCGAGAGGCGATGGCCCAAGCAGACCTGGTCGTTGCCGTCGTCGATGACACTCCCGCGAGCAACCTGGTGTTCTTGGAGGTCGGCTTCGCACAAGCAATGGGCAAGCAGGTTGCCGTGCTACTGCTCGCCGACGCGCCCTCTTCCAACTGGCTCTCGAGTGGCATCCCTTACTTTCGGTATCGGCCAGAGGTTCCCAGTACGCTCGATTTCGTCCTCGGCCAGATCCTGAAAGTCCCACCCCCTGGCCTGAAGGCTCCTAACTCTACTCGGCGTACTCATCCGATTGGTGAGCTTGCGGATGAGTTGCTCGCCCAACTGCGAACGCCCGGCGATACTCACCCTGCGGCAAACTTGGTACACGTCATCGCCGAGGCCATCCGCGCGAGCGGGGTAGCGACCGTTTCCCAAGCCGAGGGAGCCGATGGGGGAATCGACTTGGCCGTCTGGTCAGACGACCTCTCCCCTTGGGTGGGCAACCCCCTGCCGATCGAACTCTGCATCACCCTCCGCAAGTCGGATTTGCATGCGGTCTTGCGGAGTTTAGCGCTGTCGATCGCGCGAAGAGGAATGACCGAGGGGCTACTGATTTACTGGAGGGCGGATGCCGACCTGACTTGGCCGGTAGTCTTTCCAAACATCCTTCACCTTCCGGCAGATCAGTTCATCGAGCAACTGCGCTCGAAGAGTTTCGGAGACGTGGTCCGTGGTTTGCGTAACCAGCGGGTCCACGGGGGTTGCTAATGCCGGCCTACAACAAGGCCACGATTCAGGCCTTTCTACAGATCGTAGACAACCCGCCCCACAACGCGGCCAAGGGAAAAGCCTTCGAGGAGCTGGCCTGCTACCTTTTCAGTCTCGTTCCAGGGATCACCATCACCGCACGCAACGAGATGAACACGTTCGCAACCGAGGAGATCGATGTCGCCTGTCGCAACTCCGAGGATCCGACTGGACTGAGGCAGTTCCCGGCATTCTTCTTGGTCGAATGCAAAGGGTGGGACAAGCCGGTCACGAGTGAACAAGTGGCTTGGTTCTTACTGAAGGTCGAGCACAGAGGACTCGACTTCGGAGTCCTGTTTGCGGCGAACGGCATCACGGGCGTTCCCGAACACCGCAGCGCCGCCAATTTCTTGGTCTCGTTCACTCTCGCACTCAGGAAGATCAAAATGGTTATCATTACACGAGACGAAATCGATGGACTGAACTCGGGAGAAGAATTGGCCTCGCTCATCATCACCAAGGTCACTCGACTGCACGCCACTGGGGCTTGCTATTGACCGAAGTTGATCCCGCATCTGGGCTCCCGGAGTCTCCCTCCCATGCTTCCGCGCGACATCATCCGCCAGGTGCGACGCCTCCAGTTGCGTGCCCGTCGCGCGGTGCAGAACCTCTTCGGCGGCGAGTACCACTCCGTCTTCAAGGGGGCGGGCGTCTCCTTCGACGAGGTGCGCGCCTACCAGCCCGGCGACGAGGTCCGGCACATCGACTGGAACGTGACGGCCCGCGTCGGGCAGCCGTTCATCAAGCGCCACATCGAGGAGCGCGAGCGGACGGTCCTCCTGGTCGTCGATGCCTCCGCGAGCCTGGACTTCGGCACCGGGCCGCACACCAAGCGCGAGGTCGCCGCCGAGCTGGCGGCCGTCGTCGCCTTCAGCGCGATCACCAACAACGACCGCGTCGGGCTGATGCAGTTCACGGACCACATCGAGCATTACCTCCCAGCGCGCAAGGGCAGCCGACACGTCCTCCGGCTCATCCGCGACGTGCTGTTCTTCGAGCCGACGCGGAAGGCCACCTCGCTGCGCGTCGGACTCGACCACCTCAACCGGGTGCAGCGGAAGCGGGCCATCGTCTTCCTGTTCAGCGACTTCCTCGACGACGACCTCGACCCCATCCTCCAGCGGACCGCTCGACGGCACGAACTCATCGCGGTCCACCTCGACGACCCGCGCGAACGCCTACTGCCGAACGTCGGCCTCGTCGAGCTGGAAGACAACGAAACCGGGGAGCGACTCCTCGTCGATACCTCGAGCGCGGCGGTGCGAGAGGGGTACGCGGCGCGGGCCGAGGAGCGCGAGGTCGCGCTCGTCAAGACGTTCCGCGGCGCGGGGATCGACCGCATCCGCGTCTCGACCGACGGCGGGCACCTCGAACAACTGGTGCGATTCTTCCGATCGCGTCTCCGACGCGCGAAGGGACGGTCATGATCTTCCTGGCGATGTTCTTCCTGCCTCCCCCCCCGGAGGAATTGACCCTCCCCGCGAAGGGGCGGGGGGGCGTGACCGCGTCCCTCGTCGTCCGTGTCGCGGCCCAGACGCCGCTGCCGGGGACGGCCCGCGTCCAGGTTCGGTTGATCGCCGAGGGGCCGGCCGACCTGAAAGTCGAAGGGCCTTGGCTCGAGGACGCTCTTTCCGCGTGGACGGTGCCTCCTCTACAACCCTCCTCCCATCGGGCCGACGGGGCCTGTCGATGGGAATGCACCCTCGATCTGGTCCAGGTCAAGCCGGGAGTGGTGCCGTTGCCTGGGGTGCGAATCAAGGTCCGAACGGGCGATTCGGAGGAAGACATCTCCTGGCCCGACTTGTTGCACGAGGCGGCGAATGTTCGATCCGTCGTCGAGGTGGACGACCCGCCGCCCTCGCCGTGGCCCGGTCGGCTGGGCTGGGCCGGCCTCGTGGCGATGGGACTCGTCAGCATCGGGGGAGCGGTCTTCGGCGTCCGACGTTGGACCTTGCGTCCGCTACCGGCATTGCCGCCGCTGGCGACCGCGCTCGCGGCGATCGATCGCTTGCAAGGCAGTACCAACGACCCGACTCGCCTGATCGGGGAGTTGGACGGCGTCCTTCGCGCCTACCTCGAATCACGGGGCATCCCGGCGATGCGCAGGACCGGCGCGGAGTTGCGTGCCACACCTCACGCCGAGGCGTTGGCAGCGGTGCTGGCGCGCGGGGAGGAACTGAAGTTCGCCGGCGTGCCGGTCACGCACGCTCAGGTGCAAGAGCTGACGGGCGAGGCACGAAACATCCTCCAGGGGATCATGGAGAAGGAGGGACGACCAGGGTAGCTGATCCGACTCGGGAAAATGACAGGAATCCGAAGGTGGGGTAAAGTCGGCGAATGGGATGGCCGAAGTAAACAGTGTCAGTCACGGCAGTTGGGCAAGACGGTGATACGAGAGAACTCGGGTCGTTCGTGCCGGCTGTCGGATTCGTTCCCTCTATGCGGTCGCTACCGTCCGCTCGGTCTACCTGGCCGAGAGGACTCGAGATTCAACAAGGAGCCTCACCATGTCCCCTGCGCGTAAGAACTCGGACAGTCTGCCCAACAGCGTAAAGATCGGCGCTGTCGTCCTCGTCGTGTGCCTCGGACTGTATGGCTGTGCCCGCAAGCCCGCCGACCGAGTCGGGGACAACTCCGCCCTCGAGACGAAAGTGACCAAACTCGAGCAGGACCTACGCTCATCGAATAACGCGAGGGACAAGGCGCGGAGGGAAGTCACGTCCCTGGAGACTGAAGTGGCCCGGCTACAACTGGAGGCCAACGAGAAGGTCGTCCTCGCCCAAGAGAAGGTCGCCCTCCTCGAAAAGATCAAGACGATCCAGTCCGAGCGCGACGAGTTGCACAAGATGTTGGTGGCCCGAACGAACGAGCGAGACGATCTCCGCCAGCAAGTCGCCCAACGGATCGTCGAGCGTGACACGCTCACGGGGCGCGTCGATAAGTTCCGCAAGGGCATGCAACAACTGATGGCCCAGGACGACAACCCCGCCTCCATCATCCCCACCATCCCCACCTCGCCGACCACGCCGCCGAACCCGGCTGCCGTCAGCGCCGCCCCGACCCTCGGCGGCAACTCCTAAAATAGCTATCAGCTATCAGCCACCTCCGCTCGCCCGTTGGCAGATACGATTTGGCTGAAAGCTGATATACCTCGCACGGTTCGGACTGGCAGATCGGGGGGACGACGAAGCCCGACGCGCTAGCGAGGGGGAGTGACTGCGCCTGTAGGAAGGCTACCCGACCCTCGCTAGCGCGTCGGGCTTCGTAATCTGTCATTTCGTCCCGCGCGGAGTACAGCTGATAGCTGAAGAAAAACGAGAGCGACCGGGATGGGAGTTAGACTCCACCCCGGCCGCTCTTCCCCCATTCCCCCGACCCTTACAAACTCACTTGATCTCGCGAGCGATGTCGATGATCGCATTGGCCTTCAAGTCGTTGATGATCCGCTTCATCTCCTGGTCGAACACCTTGCCGCGTAGCTTATCCTTGATCTGCTTCTGAACCTGATCGTCGAGCTTCATGCGGCCAGCCAAGGTCCGGGTCATGAGGCGGACGATGTGGAAGCCTGCGTCGTTCTCGATCAGCGGTCCGACCTCTTTTTCTTTCAGCCCGAAGAGGATCGGTTCGGCCTCGACGGGCTTGATCTCGCCCTTCTTGCGACCGATGCCCTCGGCATTCTCGCGGAGCGAGCTGTCGCCGTTGTCGAATTCTTTGGCGAGTTTCACGAAGTCCTCGCCCTTGCGGATGCGGGCCACGAGGGACTCCGCGAAGCGGCGGGCGGCGGCGGCGTCCCCGCCGTGGCGGGCCTTGAGGATGAAGATGTCCTGCCAGACGAGCGAATCCTCTACCTGGAATTCCTGCGGATTCTTGTCGAAGTACTCCACGACCTCCAGGTGGCCGATCTTCGTGATGCTCGGCTCGATGCGCGAGCGGATGTACTCCATGGCGATGAAGTTCCGCACCCACTGGCGGCGGATCATCTCGACGGGCATGCCCTGGTCCTGGAGGAACCGCTTGAACACGTCGGGATCGGTCTGGTTGTTGGCCTTCATGAGGCGATAGAGCCACTGCTTGTCGAACTCCTTGTTCGCGACGGACTTGAGTTCGTCCATGAAGCCCTGGCGCTTCCCGAGGCGGGCGGCGGCGTCCAGGAGGAGCAGCTCGCGTTCGATGATCTCGGTGAGTTTCTTGTTCAGCAACTCCGCCTTCGCCTTCTCGTCCATGCCGGGAGCCATCATCTGCTGGAACGCGGCGGCGACGACCTCCTCGTCGAGGATTGCCGTGTCGTTGACCGTAGCGCGAATCCGGGCACCGCGCGATTCGCGGCTACCCGAGTCCGCCGGGCCGAGGTCGAGTGGACTCGGACCCGGCTGAGGTTTTTGCCCCCGCGCGGCAACCGTCGGCATCGAGCCGGGCAGGTTGAGCAGTGCGCCGAAGTCCGGTGCCGGGCCAGCGTCCGGGCGGTGGTCATTGGCTTGACAGCCGACCACGCCCATGATGATGGAAACGACAGAAGAAACTACCAAATGTGATCGACGCCACCCGATCATGGCGACCCCCCGTCCGCATTCCGCGCCGCGTATACCGCGAACGACTGTGTCACAGGAACGAGAGACACCCATAACGTGGCGGCGAGGAAAATCAAGTGCAGACGGGGACGCCAGGAGGGGGAGCCGATCGGTTGCAGCCGACAAGATGGGGAACTTCTGTCGGCTGTGCGGAGAGAGGCAGGAGGAGGGAGGTGGCGGCCCTGCCGAGGGTGGGAGAAATCGTTTGCTCGGGGGCAAAGTTTGGTCGAAAGGAAATTGACGGAGGAAGGAGCGCGAGATGTCGCTCCGGCTACACCCGGGGTCTCCCACGAAATTCCCACCCGGGCACCGGTCCGAAGAGTCCGCCGACCGCAAGCAATCGGCGGGCGAGACGGGCCGGATGAGTATCCCGCAGGTCAGGGAGGACGTATACAGATGAAGCACTTGTTGATTCGAGGACTCGCTCTATCGCTGGGCTTGCTGGCGACGAGCGCACGCGGTCAAGAGGCCGTCTGGCGTTCGACCCCGGCCCGGCCAAGCCAGGCATCGGAAGTTAGCGCCGCCCAGCCGATCGCCATCGCGGTCTCCCGACCCGCGAACCCGCAAACTTCGACCCAGGCAGCGGTATCGCCGCCTCCCGTCGCCACCTTGGGTCGACCCCAGGTGATCGCCTCGGGCGGGACGAACGTCCAGCCCGTGTCGTTCACCCGGACCGCAGACGGCGAACGCCCGATCGTCCGCGGGGCGGCTCCCGACACGATCTCGCAACTCGTGCCGGCCAGTTCGATGTCCTCTCCCACGATGGGGCAGGGCAACTGGCGACGCGCGGACG
Organism: Planctomycetia bacterium; assembly: GCA_025356615.1. Taxonomy (GTDB): domain Bacteria; phylum Planctomycetota; class Planctomycetia; order Gemmatales; family Gemmataceae; genus JANXSH01. The sequence goes on from JANXSH010000107.1 coordinate 14,439, forward strand.
AGGTCGTCGCCGGGTCACGCACGGCGATGGAAACGAACGTCGCCCCGCCCGCGAATATCGGCTCATCGGGGACGGGCGGGATACTCATGCCCGCGCCGACGATGGTCCCCGACGCGGGAAGTGTCCCGCCCATGATTGCTGGACCGCAATCGTCCCTGTTCGCCACGAACCCCGACTGCGGGTGCGGCCCCAAGGGTGGCCCCGTGCTCGATTGTGCCCCCGGCTGCGGCAGCGGTAGGGCGTTCGTCGGCGGATGCACCAGCGGAGGCTGCGCCGGTGCCAAGTGCGGCGGGGCCGCTTGCGGACGACCCGGCATGATGGGTTGCGACTCCGGCAGTGGCTGGGGGCGATATGTCGAGCCAATGTTCGCCGGAATGTTCGGCGGAGGAGGCGGTTCGGGCGATCCGAGCTGCCTGGTTCTCAACGCCGAGTCCCTCCTGTGGTGGATGAAGGGCGACCGGACCGCACCTCTGGCGGTGGCAGCGCCTGGGATCGTCGATCCGACCACCGGCATGGGGTTCATTCGCACGGGAACGAACTTCAATCTCATCGGCGGTCAACCCCTGGGCGACCACGCGAGGCTCGGCGGGCGTGCGTCCGCGATTTGGTGGTTCAGCGAGGAACATCTTTGGGGCCTCGAGGTCGGCGGCTTCTTCCTGGGC
>JANXSH010000112.1 GCA_025356615.1 Planctomycetia bacterium
TCCGGCACGACGTTGATGGCCAACTCCACCTGACCGGGGACGCAGTTCTGAGACCGGGCGATCTCGACTTTCGCGTCATCGAAGCGATCCGCAGCGACGAGGCCGCGCGCCCGCAGGTAGAAGATGAACGCCGGGACGGCGACGTAGGCCTGGGCGCGAGTGAAGTTCATGTTCGGTTGCAGGACGCGCAGGAACGATTGCTCGAACCCGTCGGAAGCCTCGATCCATTTCTTGCGCGCCAGCGCGTCGATCGCCCCCGCCCGCAGTCCCTCGCCGGTGAAATACGAGCCTGGCTCCGTGAGGACAGGCTCCCCAAGGCGACGAAGCAATCCTTTCTCGCGCTGGGCCGCATCTCGCAGCCCGCGACGGACGAGCGCCAGGCTCAGGTGGTAGCGCATCTCGGCGTCCCCGAGCGGTAGGAGGTGTGCCTTCTCGGTGCGTTCCTTGCCCGCCTTGGCGTCACCGGCCTGGGTCAGGGCGTTGCCGGAGAGGTGCAGGGCGAGCGAGGGGAGCGATTCGCCCTCGTCTTCGCCCCGCTCGCTGGGGGGCTTCTCGTGTCGGATCCGATACGCGGCGAGGTAGGCGTCGGCGGCTTGTCGCCATTGCTTCTGGTCCGCGAGCAGGTCGCCGAGCCGAATCCCGGCGCGGAGGGTTTTCGCCTCCTTGTAGGCCTGGGCGGCCTTCACCTGCTGCTTGTGGGCCAAGGCGATGTCGCCGAGGATGCGCCACTCCTCCGCCCTGTCTTCGAGATTCGGGAGCTTCTTGTCCAACCTTACCATGACCTCGAACAGCGCGTCGATCTCCTGGGGAGTCGATTTCGCCTCGAAGAAGGCCCGCAACCGGGGCATGATCTTCGTGTCGTCGTCCTTCTCGTCGATTCGCCGAAGCAATAGCCGTAGTCGATGGGCGTCGTTCGCGCGTCGCTTGCTGAACAGCTTCTCGAAGATTCGTTCGGGCAGGCGGTTGTCTGCCGAGGCCGTGAGGATCTTGACGGCGACACCGAAGGCCGCGTCGCGCCGCCCGACGGCCAGTTCGGACTCGAGGAGGTCAATGAACCAGGGCGCTTCGTCGCCGGGGACGATCTTCTTGGTGTACTTGTCGAAGACGGCCAGCGCCTTTTCCTTCTCGCCGAGCAGGTGGAGGCTACGCGCCTCGAGGATCTCCAGCACGGGTAACTCTGTATTGCCGTCCTTGCGGGCCTTCTCGACGAGGGCGAACGCGGCGGCGAACTTGTTTTGGGTGACGAGGATATCGTACCCCATGCGAGCGGACGTGGTGCCCGCAGTCATCATTTCCGCTCCACCGGCCCCGTCGCCGTTGATGAACAGCACCTTGGCGAAGGGCAAACCCTGACCCCTCGGAGCGAACGGCTTTGCGCGCTTCCGTATGGTGTCGAGGAAATCGGCGGCGGCCTTGTGGTCGCCGCTGAGCCGGGCGAACGCGGCCTGGTAGCCGAGCTTGGTCGGCTCGAAGTCGCTGTCGATCAGTTCCGGCTGGCCCGCGAGCGTCTTCCAGTCGGCGGCCTCGTAGAGGATCGCCAGGAGTAGGTCGTTCCGCTCGGCGTCGATCGCCGCCCTCCTCGCGCGAACGAGGTCGCCGTTGGCCCGATAGAGGTAGGCGAGGACTTCGTTCTCCGCCTTGGGGACGGTGGCCTTCTTCGCGCGGGCCTCCCACTCGGCGATGCGGGCGGGCAGCTGGTTCGTGAGCAAGTAATACGCGGCATAGTGGGGAGCGCCGGATTTCGGGTCGCCGCTGAGGGCGACCTCCAGCAGCCCCTCGAGGTCCGCGCGTTTTTGATCGTCGATCAGGCCGGGGGCGACCTTCCCGATCGACGCGGCGATGTCGGTGAATACGCCCTTGCGCACCTGGGGGTCTTCTTCGTAGCGGGCGATCTTGGTCATCGCCTTGCAGCCGTGCGCCCCGGTGGCAAGGAGTTTCTGGACCAGTTCGCGTTTTTCGCTGCCCGCCGCCGACTGGTACGAGCGGATCAGCTTGACGACCTTCTCGGGCGTATCCGGGTAGATGCCCCAGCGGAACTGCTCGAGGAGGGTCTTGGAGCGGCGCGAGATTTCGATGTCGGGATTCTTGAGCGCCGCCTGGAGAGGGGTCTCCGCAGCGGCCCCCGCGCCGGCGAGCTTCTTCATCGCCGCCTCGCGAACGGGGAACGAGTCGTCGCCGAGTTCCTCGATCCACCGGGCGATCTGCGACGGCGTCGGCCCGGCAGGCGGTGCCGCTGCGGGCAGGACGGACGGGAGCGCCAAAAAGAGGGCGAGGCATAAGCGGGTTGCGGTCATCAGCGGCCTCCGATGCAACACGGACGGGTGGAGTAATTCCATCGTAGCGAGTCGGAGGAAGGACGGGCAAGGGAAAACGGGATCTCCCCCATATCCTCGATGCGTGGAACGATGACACAAAAGGAAGATGCCCCGCCCTCGCGAGCTTGTCTAACGTTGCTTTCTGGGAATGAATCTCGTCACGACCCGCGTCCCCAGTGCGTTGCCCTGGGCTTCAACATTCGACCCCGTTGGGGTCAATTCCAGCGTCTCGTCACGAGACCTTCCGAAATACCAGGGAAGCAAAGTCAGACAAGCTCTCGCGGCGGGGAGTAGTCACGTTGGTTGTCTACCAGAGGACGAAGACGCGCCCTGGATGCACCGCCCTCGAGGTGGGGAGGGGTCACGTTGGTTGTCTACCAAGGCACGCCAAGACCGCGTTTCTCTCTGTTGTAGACAGCCAACATGAGGGCTTCCCCGCCTCGAGGGCGGGGCATCTTTCCTCGCCACCGCGTCGAGTACCACTTGCTGATGGACAGAGGATAGACGCACACGAATCAACAGTCTCCGGATTTCAGAGCTTCCCTCGCCGGTTCACCCAAAATGGAGGACCGACTCCCTTGACAAAAGCTGCCTGTCGGATAGTCTACACAAACCTACCCTCCTCCACCGATTTCAAACGGGCTACGGAGTCAACCAATGATGAAGATCATGGGCAATGCAGTTTTCGATTGCTCTGGATGACACACCACAACTTTGTTCAGCCTGGGGTTCTGGGTCATCTGGGCGGATTTTCGCTGGAAGGTTGCGATTCTGCGCAGCGTTGACTACGGCTCTGGGATCACACCAAGGCCAACCCGTGGATGCTCACCGGGTTCGAGAAGCCCGTGTTCAATGTTCACGACTTCATGGTCCAGCGCTGCCCCTTGCTCGGCTTCTCTACTGCGCGATGATGTGAAAGCCATCCTGATCTGAATGAGACTGCCGAACAGAAAGGTGATTCTGAATGATCCCCATTCTTGGCTCGAACAAGCTGATCTCCGACAGGCTGACCCGCCGTGATTTGCTTCATCTCGGGGCGATCGCACCGCTTGGGCTGTCCCTTGCAGGAGGGGCGCAGGCAAAGGCAACCAGCGTTCTTCCCTCCGCGAACGGATTCGGGGCAGCGAAGCGGTGTATCCTCCTCTACCTGTGGGGATCACCTAGCCAACTCGACACCTTCGATCCGAAGCCCGATGCTCCGCTGGAAGTGCGCGGAGAGTTTCGCTCGATCCCCACCGCCCTCCCAGGCATCCGTATCGGCGAGATTCTGCCCCGGATCGCCAAACTCCTCGACCGCGTCACTATCCTCCGCTCGCTGACACACCCTTACCCGATCCACGGGACCGCATTCGCAATGACGGGTGTGCCGGAGACGGCCCTCGAATTGGAATGCAGTCCACGAGACCCCCGCCACTGGCCGTTCGTCGGCTCCGTCGTCGATTTTCTCGGGGAGCAGGCCGACCCGCGACCGCCCGCAGTGCCGCGGAACTTCGGTCTGCCCTTTCCGCTCGGATCGAAGCGACGAGCGAAACCCGGCCCGTATGGAGGCTTCCTCGGGTCGGCTTATGACACCATCTGGTCCGAGTTCCGGGCGAAGGGTACGCGCGAGGTGTTGCGCGATTCGGGCGATCCCAACCTTCCGACCATGATGGTCGCCGACCCTTACCTCGGGATCCTTCCCACCGATCGGTTCGAATCGATCGCTTCGGACGATACGATTACCCTCGACCGCCTGAATGGCCGTACCTCGCTTCTCGATCAACTCGACAGCACTCGCCGTACACGCGACCGGCAAACGAGCAAGACCTCGTTTGACCGGCATCATACGCTGGCCCGTTCGGTGCTGACTTCGGGAAAGCTTCGCAATGCACTCGATGTCCAGCGCGAGCCATCGAAGCTACGAGATCGATACGGCATGACGCTGTTCGGTCAATCGTGCCTCGCGGCGCGGCGGCTCCTCGAAGCCGGCGGCAAGTTCGTCACCGTTTGTTGGGACGAGTACGGCCTGGTGAACACCGGATGGGACACACACGTCCACATGCGGTCGCGCCTCCAGGATGAACTCGGACCGGGGCTGGACAATGCGTTCGCGTCGCTGCTGGAAGACCTCGACGCCCGTGGTATGCTGGACGACACAGCGATTGTCGTTATGAGCGAGCATGGCCGTACTCCCGTGGTTCAGAAAGTGACGGGCGGAGGACGCGATCACTGGTCGAGGGCGTATTCCGCGATGTTCGCCGGGGCCGCGTTTGCGAAGGGTCGCGTCGTTGGTCGGACCGACCGCATCGCCGGAGAGGTGACCGAAACGCCATTTTCGCCGAAGGACATCGTCGCCACGCTGTTCCACCTGCTAGGGATCGATCCGCAGGAGGAGATTCACGACCGGCTCGGCCGGCCTTACCTAATCGGCGGAGTTGGTCGCGTGCGAACTGAACTTCTCGCCTGAGTGCGCTCTATCGCTAATACGGCCTGGTTCGAAGTCGGGTAACAGAAGGCGAGCCGGGAGCGTTAGCGACCGGAGTACGCTGCAACACTCCGGTCGCT
>JANXSH010000128.1 GCA_025356615.1 Planctomycetia bacterium
TATCGTCGGTGCGTGTTTTCTTCCGTGCCAATCGCTACCTCCCGCGACACCGACCCGGAGTTCGACTCCGGGCCGGCATCAAAGGATATCATTACTTCTCAACAGGCCGAAAACAGCTAACCACAGAGGCACAGAGAACACAGAGAAATACACAGAATGAAGAGAGCGTAAAGACAGTAGCCAAGGGCGTCCACTCTCGAATCGTTCTTGTTTTCTGTGTTTTCCTCTGTGTTCTCTGTGCCTCTGTGGTTAGCCGTATTTCGGCCTGTTGTTACTTCTTCGCTGGCTTGACGGCCTTGGCGGCCTTCGTGGCCTTGGCGGGCTTGATGTCCTTCAGTCCCTTGAGGATACGAGGCTTGACGACGACGCTGGCGGCCTTCGCCTTCACGTCCATCATCTCGCCCTTCTTGAAGGGGTTGGGCTTCTTGGTCGCCTTCGTGGCTGGCTTATCGAGGAGCTTCAGCTTGACGAGGTTCGGGATGACGAACTCGCCCGCGCCGTTCTTCTTGCTCAGTTCGGACTTGACCAGCTCTTCGAGGGCCACGAATACGGCGGAGACCTGCTTGGCCTCGAGGCCGGTCTTCGCGGCCAGATCCTTGTAGATCTCCGACTTGGGCATGGCCTTCGGCGTCTCGGTCGTCTTCTCAGACATTTGCTGTCCTCGCGATTTCTAGGGGGAAACGAATAGTTCATCGTGACATAAAGGCGAGGGTAGTAGGCTGAAGGAGTATTGTCAACGCCGTCTCGATTGATATTTTCACTTGGAAAACGATATTCGACCCGACTCTGCCTCGAAATCAGCCTGAAACAGGTAAGGAACGACAAAATGCCGGATCCCGTAATCATCGCCACATGGCCCTTCGGAATGACCGCCGTGAGGAAGGGATTGGCCCTTCTCGAGGCAGGAAAGGCCGCTCTCGACGCTGCAATCCTAGGGGCGCAGGCCGTCGAGGACGACCCAGAAGTGGGTTCGGTCGGCTACGGGGGCATCGCCAACGCGGTCGGTGTCGTCCAACTCGACGCCTGCGTCATGGACGGCAAGACGCTCGGCTGCGGCGGAGTCGCCGGCGTGGAAAACGTCCGCCACGTCGCAGCCCTGGCGCGGCGCGTCATGGAGGAGACGCCCCACGTCCTGCTCGTGGGCGAGGGGGCACGACTATTCGCCCTCGAGCAGGGCTTCCGCCTCGACACCCTGCACACGCCCGAGAGCATCGCCGAGTGGGAGAAGAGCCGGCCCCGCGCGGGGCGCGAGGGTCGCGACCTGGCCCCGGAAGGGACGTTCCCCTCGGACAGCCACGACACCGTGACGGTCCTCGCCCTCGACCAGACTGGCTCGCTCGCCGGCGTCTGCACGACTTCGGGCCTCGCCCACAAACGGCACGGGCGCGTCGGCGATTCGCCCCTCATCGGGGCCGGCCTCTACGTCGATGACCACGCGGGAGCCGGCGGCGGGACCGGCGTGGGAGAGGAGATCGTCCGCGTCTGCGGGAGCATGGTCCTCGTGGAGGCCATGCGGGCCGGCAAGTCGCCCCAGGAGGCGTGCGAGCTCGCGATCGCCCGCGTCAACGCCGCCGCAGTGCGTCGGGGTGTCCACCCCGCCCGAGTGGCGTTCATCGCACTGGACCCGAAGGGGAGGACCGGGGCGGCCTGCACGAAGGGGGCGAAGTTCGAGTACGCGGTGGGCCGGAAGGGCAAATCGGAGCTGCACACCGCTCGGGAGACAGGGTGAATCGCTTCGCTCGGGTGACAAGGTGACAAGGTGACACGGACCTTCTCACCCGAGTGAAGCGTGTCACCTTGTGACCGCCTCATAGTTTCTTGCGGTAGAAGGCCGGTTGATGGCCGCGGTAGGCGTGCTGCTCGAGCGTGTGGATGTATCGGCCCAAGAACCCCCATTTGCTTTCGATCAGGATGGTGCCGTCGTCGAGGACGGCGCGAACGATCGAACTGTGGGTGACTTTCCTGGTGGAATTGCGGAAGATGACCAAGTCGCCGACCTGCGGCTTGGAAATGGTGTGATACTGGTTGTCCTCGAGGATCGAATCGACGGATTCCCCCAAAATCCAGCCTTTGCTGTCGGCAAAGACCCACCCGTGGCAGTTGTACGATTCATCCCGTGAGCCAGTCTGGATGATCTGGTGATCCAGTCCGAGCGATCGGATGTAAGTCACTTCCTCCCCGTCGTCGGCTTCCTGGACTTGGTCCAGACGCATGAGTTGCAGGCGTCGGCCCTTGTCCGTCTCGACGAACTTGCCGGGGATCGGCTCGAATCCTGGTGGGGTGCTATGCCAGAGCATCGTGTCGCCCGAAGCCAGTTCTCTGACCAGTTCACGTTCCAGGGCAAAAACCTGCCAGGAGATCAGGCCCAGGCCCAGCAGGGCGAGACTCGTCGAAGGAACCCAGCCTTGGCGGAGGAATCCCGATGCGACGCCAAACCCGGACGCGATGATCGATATCCGGGCGAGAGCGAGGAGGGCGAAGAAACCGGATAGCAGACCAACGGCCAGAGAACTGAAATGAGTCGAGGCCGAAAGTGCCAACCCCAAGGCAGGACCAGCCAGGAGGACGCTGAGAGTGAGTGGGAGGATCCAGCCGATGGTTCGAGGGCGCACTCGCCACACCAGGAGGCTGACGGCCCCGACGACCAATGCACACAGCCCCAGCGAGAACCCGAGTAGGACATCAAAGATGGGGTCGAGATCGAACATCCCTTACCGCCCTGGAGTCTATCGTGAGTCGTGGGAGGCATTCCGAGGCGAAGAGCATCGGTTGAGCCAACAACGAGAACGAACCAGCAGGCGTATCGTAGCGGCAAGATCATTAAACGCTGATGAGGCTCCGATTAAATCTAACTCATACTTTCCGAGAGATCGGCGAGAGGGCGTGGAAGTACCTAGTCGCCGGAAGCAGGGCGAGGGCTTCTACTCCCGTTCTAACCCGAACCGCGCCTCCCGCTCCAGCGCTTCCCCCAATCGCGACAGATACTCCTGGCGCGAGATCTCTCTCCCTCCGAGGCTCTCCGTGTGTTCATTGAGGTACTGGGCGTCGAAGAGGACATAGCCGCGCTCGCGCAGGTGCTCGAAGAGGTGGACCAGCGCCACCTTGGAGCCGTCGCGGACGCGGGTGAACATCGACTCGCCGGAGAACAGACCGCCGAGGGCGACGCCGCAGACGCCCCCGGCCAGGGTCTCGCCGACCAGACTTCGACGCTGTGGGCGTGGCCGAGTCGGTGCATCTCGAGATAGGCGTCCTTCATCGCGCGGGTGATCCAGGTGCCCTCCTCGCGCTCCGAGCAGGCTTCGACGACCTCGGCGAAGGCCGAGTCGAACGTGACGCGGAACTTGCCCGAGCGAATCGTGCGGGCGAGCCTGCGAGAGACGTGTAGGCCGTCCAGGTCGAATACCGCGCGCGGGTCGGGACTCCACCAGAGGATTGGCGTGGAATCGTCGTACCAGGGGAAGATGCCGTGGCGGTATGCGGCCAGGAGGCGGTCGATCGACAGATCGCCGCCCAGGGCGATGAGGCCGTGGCTGTCGGCGTCGGCGGGGTCGGGAAAGGTCGACGCGCTGCCGGGCAAGAGGACGAGCGGGAATGTTCGCGAACGCCGACCGAACCAGTCGGCCAGCGTCTTCCAGGTCGATCCGCCCAGCGAGAGGATCGTCTGCGCGATGTGGGACAGGATCACGCCTTATTTCTTTGGAGTGCCCCGTTCCTTGCTCTTGCGGACCTGGATCAGGCCATCGTAGGCGTTGCCCTTCTTGGAGATGATGATGTATCCCAGGTCGGGCTTCTTCAGCAACTCGTCGAGAATGACCTCGACCGTCTTGTCCTTGGCCGTGTAGGTCACGGTCTGGTTGCGCGAGACGCCGCCCTTGGCGTCGAGGAGGAATTTGAACCCCTTGACCTCCTCCTTGATCTCGTTCATCGCGTCCTCGAGGCGGGTGTCCTTGAACTCGACCGAGATCTTCTTCTTGAGCAGCTTCCGCGTCTTGGCCGCCGCCGGGGTGTCCTCGTCGTCCGCGCGCACCTCTGCGGTGTGGGCGGCGAGTACTAGGGCGGCAAGAGTCATGAGGGAAACGAGCATTCGCATGGGATGATCCTTTCGGGTGGCGTCGAGTCGTCTCGGGGTTGGACTCCCTCGACGGGAAAATGGTTCCGACGATCTCACGGCTACCATAGTGTCTTAGCCCCACTTCTGCTAAAATAAACATCACGAATGTTGCCGGCAACACGAGCCGGCTTGTCTTCGCCGTGATTCGCCTAGCCAGGAGTGAAACCTTGTCCGACGCCACGATTACTCCGCCACCACCGCCCGATGTGCCGGTCGATGCCCTCGCCGAGGACAACGGCGATGCTCACCCAGGTCTGAACATCGCCGACGAGATGAAGGACAGTTACCTCAACTACGCCATGTCGGTCATCATCAGCCGGGCGCTACCCGACGTGCGGGACGGCCTCAAGCCGTCGCAGCGCCGCATTCTCGTCGCCATGAACGACCTTGGCCTTGGGCCGTCGTCCGCTACGAGCAAGTGCTCGGGCATCATCGGCGAGACGATGAAGCGCTACCACCCGCACGGCGACGCCTCGATCTACCCGACGCTGGTCCGCATGGCCCAGAGTTGGAACTTGCGCTACCCGTTGATCCACCCCCAGGGCAACTTCAGCTCGCAGGCCGGCTTGCCACCCGCCGCCCACCGATACACCGAGGCCCGCCTCTCGCACATCGGCGCGGAGATGCTCGCCGACATCGAATACGACACCGTCGATTTCGGCGACAGCTACGACGGCAAGTACCGCGAGCCGCGCGTCCTGCCCAGCAAGTTCCCGAACCTCCTCGTCAACGGCAGCGACGGCATCGCCGTCGGCATGACGACCGACATCCCGCCGCACAACCTCGGCGAGGTCTGCGACGCCCTCATCAAGCTCATCGACGAGCCGGAAATCACCCTCCTCGAGTTGATGCAGATCATCCCCGGCCCCGACTTCCCCACGGGCAACATCATCTGCGGCCGGCAGGGCATCCTCGACGGCTACGCCACCGGCCGGG
>JANXSH010000145.1 GCA_025356615.1 Planctomycetia bacterium
CTTGCGATGATTCAGGGCGATGGCCCTTCTTGCAGATCAAGATACGCGAATCCGACCCAGAAGCACGCCGGAGGGTGGAATCGTGAATACTCGTCTGGACGATCTTTCGCCGAACAAGTATCTTGAAACTCATGAAAGTTACACGCCAAGCCTCGACCGCTACGGCTCGCGCCTTCGACTCGCCGGAGCAGGAGGTCTACCTGAACCTGTGGCGGACCTACGACCGCCTGCGGGCGTTCGAGGACGAGCTGTTCGCCCGGCACGACCTGACGGCGCAGCAGTACAACGCGCTGCGTCTGCTCCGCGCGTCACAGCCGGACGGATTGCGCACGCTCGAACTGGCCGGCCGGCTGATCTCGCGCGCCCCGGACATTACCCGCCTGCTCGACCGGCTCGAGACGCGCGGTCTGATCGCGCGGACACGCCTCAGTGACAACCGGCGTGTCGTCCAGGTCGTCCTCACGGAAGGGGGCAAAGCTCTGCTCGACGAACTCGCGGACGCCGTCCTCGACTGCGCCCATCGCCAACTCGGCCACCTCGACGCGGAGCAACAGCGCCGACTGACGGAGTTGCTGCGCGCGGCGCGCCTGCCGCATGAAGACGCGGGGGGCGAGTGGTAATGGCTTCATTTCTCGGACAGGAGTAACCCAATGTTCGCCGATGCGTCCCTCCTCGAGGCCATGCGAAAGGTCAACGCCGAGGCATTCCTGTTGCCCCTGCTGATCCAGTTGACGATCATCGTCGCGGCGGCTCGACTCTTCGCGTGGCTGTTCCGCCGCATCGGGCAGCCGGCCGTCGTCGGGGAGATCACGGCGGGGCTGGTGCTGGGGCCGAGCGTCCTGGGCGCGCTGGCCCCTGGGGTGTTCGCCCTGCTGTTCCGGCCCGCGATCGGGGAGTTGCCGTCGGAGGCGTCGGACCTCCTTCTGAGCCGCGTCCTCACCTCGCTGGCGGAGGTCGGGCTGGTCCTACTGCTCTTCCTGATCGGCATGGAGTTCGAGTTCGACCACCTGAAGCAACACGGGCGGAGCGCGCTGGGCATCTCGGTCGCGGGCATCGTCGTGCCGTTCGGACTCGGTGCCGGCCTCGGCCTACTGATCCACCCCCACCTGGCCGCCGACGTGCCGGCGCTCGGGTTCGTCCTGTTCATGGGCACGGCAATGTCGATCACCGCCATCCCCGTCCTCGGCCGGATCATGATGGAGTTGGGCATCACGCGGACTCGAATCGCCGCCATCACGATCGCCGCCGCCGCCGTCGGCGACGCCGTCGGTTGGGTCCTGCTGGCGACGGTCGCCGCCCTGACGAGGTCGGCCTTCGACCCGCTCGAGACCGCCGTCATGGTCGCCGCCACGGTCGGCTTCGGCCTGTTCATGGCGTTCGCCGCCCGGCCCCTGCTGTCGGCCTTCGCTCGGCAGGCGCTCGCGGCGGGCAACGGGGAGGTCGGCATCGACTCGTTGACCGTCCTGCTCGTCGTCCTCTTCCTCTGCGCCATCGTGACGAACCTGATCGGCATCTTCGCCATCTTCGGTGCCTTCCTGCTGGGCGCGGCCCTCTCGGGCGAACATGCCTTCCGCGAGGCGGTCAACCGCCGCCTGCGCGACTTCGTGACCTGCTTCTTCCTGCCCATCTTCTTCGCCTACACCGGACTCCGCACGAACGTCGGCACCCTGGATTCCTGGCAACTCTGGCTCGTCGCGGTTGCTGTCACCGGCGTTGCCATCGCGGGCAAGTTCGTTGGCTGCGCCGTCGCGGCGCGGGTCGGCGGCATGCCGTGGCGTGAGAGCGCCTGCGTCGGCGTCCTGATGAACACGCGCGGCCTCATGGAACTGGTGGTCATCAACGTCGGCAAGGACCTCGGCGTCATTCCCGAGAGCGTGTTCTGCATGCTCGTCCTGATGGCGATCGTGACGACGTTCATGACGACGCCACTCCTCGTGCGGCTCATGCGCGGGACGGAGATCGAGTCGCACGTCGTGGGGTCGGGATTCGGGAGGACGCGGGAACGATTAGCCGTCCCGCAACGCGGCTAGAGTTGGCATGGCGGCAATCCCGGCGTCCCGGCTGCGTGCCGGGATGAGCGAATGAGGCCGGCGAACGACGACCTTGCGGAAGCGTAAGCATACCTCCCAGCCGTTACTCAACAGGATGTCGTGGCGGAAGGTCGGCGCTCCCTCGCGCGGCTCCTCCACGTCCAGTTCGTCATAGAGCCAACAAACTGGGGAAGATCGCAGAGATTCCGGTAGGGCGCTCTCGTCGATCGTAGGTTCCTCGACCAGGGAGTAATCGAGCGATACCAGCCGGGATGGGTCCGATTCAGGGTGGAGCCTGATCGTGAACCGCGCTTGCCGACCCCGAGACATCTCGAGGATCTCGGCATCGTGGAGGTACACCGTTTCGACCAACCGGCGCATGCGGCCCGGTAGCCTGGCCCCGATGCGCTGGAGGTGAGCGCCATATCGAGCCAGGCCGTCTTCCCAGGCTTCTGTGGCTGCCAGGAACGCGGACTCGTCCGATAGGTTTTCGAGTTGGACCATGCGGTCGGGTGTCAGGAATTTCATGATGGGTCGGTCGCCTTGCGTCTCGGGGTCTCGTAGAAGGTATGCCCGGT
>JANXSH010000162.1 GCA_025356615.1 Planctomycetia bacterium
CTCGCTTCACCCCCAAGGAGTGGGCGAGTGGCAGGCCACCGGGGTCTTCGACCCCGGCCACGCCTCCCAAATCAGGAACTCATTATTCCATCGATCCTAAGCGGGTTGCCAAGGTAAGAACATCTCGTGTTAGACGAGGCCAACGCCCTTTACTCCGCCCGAGGGGAAACCCACTACTAACAGGAACCGCTTACTTCGTGCGCGGCTCCTTCGCCTAGCAGCCCGGCGGACGAAAGTCGGCGTTGACGCCGAAGCCGCGATAAGGTCAGATGGGCGGGCCGCGAATCACTCGCGTGCGGTCTTCGTGGCACCTCTCGAATCCTCACCCCGTTGCTCCCCATCTCCCCTCGAGGGTACGGTTCATGTCGCGATCTCTTCGAATCGGCGCGTTTCTCGTCGTGGCACTGCTGCCGCTCGTGTTCGGCTCGGGTGCCGAGCTGCCGCAGGCGAATGACACGAGGCGGGGCGATCCCAGCCCGAGTTCGAGTGACGCACGGCAGATCCAAATCGATGTCGTCATCGCCCGCGTCGAGTGCAAGAGTTCGGCGTCCCAGTTCGCGCGGTATCACAAATCCGAGGGGAAGAGTTCCAAGCTCCAAACCCGATCCGCAACTTTCTTCGGCGGTGTCGTCGCGGACGCTTCGGTCTATCTCGAATCGCTAAAGGCCCTCGAGGCCAAGGGCATGGCCAAGGTACTCTCGCAGCCACGCCTCGTGACCAGGAGCGGCCGGCAGGCCAGCTTCCTCGACAGCGGCCAGCAGCCCGTCCCGGTGTCCGCAGGCACAGGGTCCGTCGGCGTCCAGTTCGAGGAGATCGGCACCCGCCTGAACTTCCTGCCCACCGCCCTGAGTGACGGTCGGATTCGCCTGGAAATCGAGTCGGAAGTCAGCTCCCTTCACGAAGGCAACGACGTGACGGTCGCCGGAACGACGGTCCCCTCTCGGGTCTCGCGGCGCGTTCACACGACCCTAGAGATGGAGGCGGGGCAAACGTTCGTGTTGGGAGGACTCTTCCCGGAGGAGTCGCCGACGACGGTCCTGCCAAAGACCCAGGGAAGCGACAGGGTCACGAGGAAGGAGGGAGCCGCTCGGAAGACGGAACTCGTCATCCTGGTGACGCCCCGCCTTGTCGGACCGGCAACCGCAAGCCTCCCTGCTCCGAACACGGCCCCGGTTCCGAGTATGGCCCCTGTTCCGAGTATGGCCCCTGTTCCGCCCCTCACACTGACGATCGCGAACGTCCGCTGGCTAGAAGCCATGATCTTCACCTACGACGACAAGGGCAACCTCGTCTTCGAGTGCAAAGTGCCTGCCGGCAAGGCCGTCGATGTGAAGTCGGCCCCCGCCCAACGATGGGCGGCCTTCTTCGACAGCGAGAGCGCTTCCAGTGCGGCAGCGGTTCCACTGAAGTCGGAAGTAGTCAACCACACGGCGGGCGATGCCGACGCGACGTGGCTGCTGCGTGAGGCGACGAAGCGCTGATTCGGGTAGATCACCGATCGACGCGCATCCCCGCGCCGCCGAGCAGCGCCTCGACCTCCTCGCGCGTCACCCAGGCGAAGTCACTCGGGATCGTGTGCTTCAGCGCGCTCATCGCAACGCCCCAGTCGAGAGCCTTTTGCAGGTCATGCGTCAACACGCCGTGGATGAAGCCTGCGGCGAAGCTGTCGCCCGCGCCGAGGCGGTCCACGATCTCCACCTCGTAGCTCCGCGTTCGCAGGATGCCGCCGGGGTGCCACAGCATCGCCGAGAGGGTGTTCCGCCAGCCCAGCGACCCCTCGCGCAGGGTCAGGGCGACGGACTTCAGGCCGAAACGCTCGGCGACGCGGGCCGCCGCCGTCTCGTGGTCCGGTGCCTCGATGCCGAAGACGTTCGCGATGTCCTCGCGCGTCGTGATGAGGTAGTCGCACAGTGCGACCAATTCGCCGAGGCACTTCCCCGCCTCGGCCGGGGTCCACAATTTGGCGCGATAGTTGAGGTCGATGCTCGTCGCCACGCCGACGGCCCGTGCCGCCTCGAGGGCTTCGCGGGTGGCGTCGGCGGTCTTCGCGCCGACCGCGGGGGTGATGCCGGTTATGTGGAACCACTTCGCCCCGGCGAGGAGGCGCGGCCAGTCGAACATGCCGGGGCGGACGTTCGCGAAGGCGGAATCCTTGCGGTCGTAGAGGACGCCGGGGGGGCGAGGGGCCGCGCCGAACTCGTAGAAGTACAGCCCGACGCGGTCGTCCGGCGTCCAGAGGCAAGCCTCGGTCGAGACGCCCGCCTCGCGCGCGTGGTTGGCGATCAGCCTCCCCAGGGCGTTATCGGTCAGCCGGGAGACCCATGAGCAAGAGTGTCCCAGTCGGGCGACGCCGACGGCGGTGTCGAGTTCCGCGCCGCCGACGGTGATGTCGAGGGTGCGCGTCTGCTCGAGGCGGCGGTGAGACGGCGGGGCGAGCCGGACCATCGCCTCGCCGAAGGTAATCACGTCGGGCATTTCGTCTCACTTGCTCAGGGATTCGCGCGTCTGGGCGACGATCTGGACATACTGCCGGGCCAGGTCGCGGATGCGGTCGAAGTTCCCCGCCGCGATGGCCTTCGGCTCGACGAGCTGGCTGCCGATGCCGAGGCAACACGCGCCCGCCTTCAGGAAGTCGGCGGCCGTCGTCAGGTCCACGCCGCCCGTCGGCATCATGCGGATCTGCGGCAGAGGCCCGCGAACCGCCCGGAAGAAGGCCGGCCCCACGACCTCGGCGGGGAACACCTTGACGATGTCGGCCCCGGCCTCCCACGCCGCGAGGATCTCCGTCGGCGTGAATGCGCCGGGCATGACGAGCTTGTCGTAGCGCTGGCATAGGCGGATCACGTCGAGGTTCACCGTCGGCGCGACGAGGTATTCCGCCCCCGCGAGGAGGGCGGCGCGGGCCGTCTCGGGGTCCAAGATCGTCCCCGCGCCGAGGAGGACGCGGTCGCCGAGCGCGCGGCGCACCGCGCGGACCACGTCGAGCGCGTCGGGCACGGTCATGGTGATCTCGACGACGGTCACGCCGCCGTCGGCGAGGGCGCGACACGCCTCGACGAGTGCCCCGGAGTCCGGGGACCGGACGACGGCGACGACGCCACAATCGAGGACACGGCGGAGGTTTTGTTCCTTGTTCATGGGGCTATTGTGGGGCGCGTTGGGGACGACGGCCAGAGCGGGAATCAACCGCTTCTCATCTTGTCCTACTCTTTATGACGGGCGATCCAGAACCACACCAACTCGGCAACTCGGCTTGTCTCATCGGCCGGTAAATGCGACAACTCTCTTACACCTCTGTTTCCGCTGGCTCGACCCCTCCCGTCGCCCTCGCACAGAGGATGGATACCCATGAATAGCCGATCCCGCCGCGTCGCCAAGCCGTCGCTCGAAACGCTCGAACTCCGCTGCACCCCTGCAACGGTGATGACCGTCGGGCATAGCCTGTGGATCACCGGCACCGACGGCGCGGACACGGTGAGCGTCAGCAACCAGACGATCAACCAGGTCAACTACATCCAAGTGACCGAACAGGTCGGTGCGGGAGCGATCAAGTCATCACTATTCAAGATGTCGGCGCTGACGGGCGGAAACGTCTTCTTCTTCGGCCACAAGGGCGACGACCATTTCACGAACACCTCGACGCTCCGGCTGATCGCCTACGGCGGACCCGGCAACGATTACTACTACTCCCGGACGGCGAGTTTCATCTACGCCGGGGCGGGGAACAACACCATCGACTGTAGCGCCGCGACCGGCGTCTGCGTCCTCGACGGCGGTGCCGGCAACGACACCATCTACGGCGGGACCGGCACCAACTTCATCGACGGGGGTGCCGGCAACGATGTCCTCGTCGGGAACCCCCACGCTGGCATCAACTACATCAACGGCGGGGCCGGCGACGATCGCATCTACGGCGGCGGCGGAACGAACTACCTCCGCGGGGGGGCCGGCGACGACACCATCTACGGCGGCGGCGGCACGAATTACCTGTACGGCGACGCCGGCAACGACACCCTCATCGCCAGCCCGAGTAGCACGCTGAACTACCTGGACGGCGGCGCGGGGAACGATGTCCTCTATGCCGGTGGCGGGACGAACTACCTGTACGGCGGCGCGGGCGACGACACCCTCGTCGGGGGGAGCGGCACGAACTACCTGTACGGCGGAGCGGGCACCGACACCCTCTACGGCGGCTCCGGGTCCAACGTCCTCGATGGTGGCCGTGATGGCTCCACGGACCACCTGATCGGCGGCACGGGACGCAACAAGTTCCGACAGGATTTCTACTTTACGGGCGTGGCCTACATCGACCGGACGATCATCACGAACTATGACCCGATGCGTGATACGCTGTATAGTTGATCGAGCAAGGGGCGGATGCTCTCCGGCTCTCTCCGTTTGGTGTGGAAGTCTTTCGGGAGTGTGTAGGGTGGGTCGAGCATCGCTACGCGATGCGAGGCCCACCAGCATTACACTTGCGTCACCCTTACGAATGAACCAAGTGGTAGTCTGGTGGGCCTCGCATCGCGTAGCGATGCTCGACCCA
>JANXSH010000171.1 GCA_025356615.1 Planctomycetia bacterium
CGGGTCGAATTTGTAGGTGTTGGCGATGTGCCGGTGGAGGCTGACGCTCAGGAATTGCGTCAGGACGTAGATGCGCTGCATGCCGCTGTTGATACAATTGCTGATCGGGATGTCGATCAGGCGATACTTGCCCGCGACCGGGACGGCGGGTTTGCTGCGTAATTGCGTGAGGGGATAGAGTCGGGTGCCTCTTCCGCCGCCGAGAATGAGGCAGAGTACGTCTTGCATGGGGGCCTCGCTGGCACAGTTCCTGCCACTGCAAACCACAGAGAGAGTCGATCGAAGCATACCGAAGGGTCATGCTATCACTGGGTACGCATGTCGGCGACCGGGCATTTCGTTCGGAATCGAACTCGGGGCGATTTTTATTCGACAACCGGAAGAGAAGTGAACCACAAACGGAAGTTTGGGCCATTCATCGCACGACAGCGACGAGAGGGTCTCGACAAAGACGCATGAGTTTACGGGTCGTATCGGGTTCGAGGATGAATTCGATTGTTATTCTTGTGCCCAAACTAGGGGAATTGCCGATAGCAAGGGTGGGATCGAAGGATCCTACCCACCAAAAAGATGGATCGCGCAACGTGGCACGCGGCCCCAAACCGCGCTCGTCGCTTCATACGACTCGTTCTGTTCGGGGAGTCAGGACCATGAGAATGAGGATCTGGTTGAGCGCGCTGACTCTGGCCGGCGCATTCAACGCGAGTCTGCTCGCGCAACCTCTCGTCTGGAGAAAGGCGGAGCGGCCTGCCGAGCCACAGCCCACTGTTCGCGCCTCCTCGGGAACGTCCGGTGGGGTCGCCCTGGATCGCCCCATTCTGCGTGCGACCTATGAAGAACGGAGCCAGCCGGGCGCGCCCCGCACCTTGCCGGACCTCTACAGTCGCGACTCGGACTACCAACCCTCCGGGCAGGCTTACCGCATCGACCGAATCCCCGTGATCTCGCCTCCCGGTTCGGTCATCGCCGTCAGCGGCCCGACGCCGCTCCCCCTGCCGGTCAACAGCATGGAGCAGGAGGACAACTTTCGCGCCGGCGACCAGTTCGCCACGGACCGCGGCCCGATCCCGAATCGGTCGATTGTGAGGCTCGGGACCGGCCAGCAACCGATGCCGACAGCGCCCGAACCGCGCGAACAACTTCCCGTCGGGAACTGGATCCGCACGTTCCCTACGACGCCCCCCGCCCCGCTCTCCGAGGCCATCGTCGGCGAACACGTCCTGCAGGGTGGCCCTGAGACGCACTCTCGCCTCTACTTCAAGAGTGAATACTTGCTGTGGTGGACGAAAAACGATAAAGCTCCGCCCCTGGTGAGCGCCGGGTCCGCCACGAATGAAAACTTTCCCCGCGCTGACGGCGCACTGGGCAACCCCGATACGGTCGTATTGCAGAACGGAAGCCTGCGACGCAACCCCTTCTCGGGAGGTCGCTTCACTCTGGGCTACGCCCTCGACGAGTGCAGCGAAAAGTACCTGGAAGTGACCGGCTTCTTCCTCGGGGAGAAGAACTACGACTTCCGCGCCACGACGGCCCAGAACGCCGTCCTCTCCCGGCCGTTCTTCGCGGTCAACCCCGCACTGAATCACGAATTCGTCCAGGAAACAGGGCGAACCGGCTTCGCCGTCGGCAGCGTCTCGGTCCACGCGCCTTCGCAACTCTGGGGTGCCGAGCCGAACATGGTGTGCAAGTGGATCGAAGGCTGTGATTACCGCGTCGATGTCCTCGCCGGCGGTCGCTACCTCAACCTCCGTGAGAGTCTGACGATCGTCGAAGACATCTTCCAATTGCCGAACACGCCGGGGCCGTTCGCCAACACCCGCTACCAGATCACGGACCGATTCGCGACGACGAACCAGTTCTACGGCGGCCAAGTTGGGGTCCGAAGCAACTGGCGCTGTGACCGATTCACTCTCGAGGGCGAAGCCAAACTCGCTCTCGGCGTGACGCACGAGACCTCAACGGTCGACGGCTTCTTCACCGTGCCGCCCGACGTCGTCAACCCCGACCCGCGTCGGGGTGGCCTCCTCGCCGAGCCGAGCAACATCGGCACCTTCAGCCGCGACCGCTTCGCCGTCGTGCCCGAAGTCGGGGTCCGCCTCGGCTACGATGTCCACG
Organism: Planctomycetia bacterium; assembly: GCA_025356615.1. Lineage (GTDB taxonomy): Bacteria > Planctomycetota > Planctomycetia > Gemmatales > Gemmataceae > JANXSH01. The sequence continues at coordinate 2,116 of JANXSH010000171.1, forward strand.
ACTGCGTCCGGTTGACGGTCGGCTACAACCTGCTCTACTGGAGCAGCGTGATGCGGCCCGGCGACCAGATCGACCGCAACATCGATGTCACCAACATCCCGAATTTCCAGGCCCGTGACGCGAACGGCAACCTCATCACGACCCCCGTCACCCCGGCCCGCCCGATGGCCCTGTTGAAGGACACCGACTACTGGGCACAGGGGCTGACCTTCGGGATCGAGTTCCGGTACTAGATGACCGTTTCATAAGTTCCTCGCCACTCTTCTTAGCCCGACGCGCAAGCGAGGGACGCTATAACCCTCGATTGCCCACACGACCTAGCACTACAGCGCGTGTTCAGATGATACATTTATGCCGCCGCTTCTTGTGGGAGCGAGTAGCCTGCTCCTTTCGCCGCTGGTGATAGCGGATTACCTCGCCCACATGAAGCGTCTCCGGCGTCCTCCGCCGGCGGCCGAACAGTACCGCACACCTCACGTTCAACGCCAGGCACACCTGCTCCCTCGTCACCCGCGGATTTTTCCCCCCGAAGCCGATCCGTATGGGTCGACACGAAGCCCACCACGATCAGACTCAGGATCAGATGCCGCATCAGCCCCGTGTGTTGCCTGCCCTCGTAGTGCATCAGCCCCGCCTCCTGCTTCCCCAACCGGAACGAGTGCTCGACCGTCGCTCGCCGGAACGCCACGGCCAGCGTCCGCCGCAATGGCTCGCCCACCGCGTTGGTCTCGAAGTACTTCACCTCCGCCGTCGCCTGGTTGATCGCCACTACCAGTCTGTAGGCCCGGCCATCC
>JANXSH010000386.1 GCA_025356615.1 Planctomycetia bacterium
CGCCGTCGTCTTCGGCTACCTCGCGTCGCCGGCGTCTCGGGCGGTCTTCATCATCGCGACGCGCGCGGCGCGGGCGTTCCTCCTCGTCCTCCGAGGGGCGAGGGCGTTTGGGCCGAGGCCGTTCGTCCGGCTCGTCTTGGATGCGATCGTCGGGCATCAGGAACCTCGTCGGGGGTCAGAACAACTCGCGAATCGCCTTGACGCCGTAATCGACGATCGGGATGGGCCGACCCTGCGGGCCGGGCAATTCCTTTTCGAGGTCGATCCCCAGCCCGCGATAGAGTGTGGCTGCGATCTCGCCGGGCGTCACAGGGCGCGTCTTGACTGTGGCCCCCATCGCGTCGGACTCGCCGACGACTCGGCCACCCTGGATCGGCCCGCCGCCCATGAGGACGGTCCACACGCCGGGGTGATGGTCGCGCCCGCCGGCGGGGTTGATCTTCGGCGTCCGCCCGAACTCGCCGAGGGCCGTTACCATCGTCGATTTCAGCAGGCCGCGCGCGAGGAGATCCTCGAGTAAGGCGCTATACGCCTGGTCGAAGTTCGGCGCGACCAGGCGGGACATCTCGACGATGTCGGTGAAGGGCCGGGAGCCGTGGATGTCCCAGGTGATCTCGTCGAAGACGGTTTCGAACATATTCACGGTGACGAACCTCACGCCGCGCTCGACGAGTCGCCGGGCCAGTAGACACGACTGCCCGAAGCGCGTCCGGCCGTAGCGGTCGCGGACGGTGTCCGGCTCGCGGTCGAGGTCGAACGCCTCGCGCGCCTCTCGGCTGGACATGAGGCGATAGGCGAGGTCGAAGCTCTCGTCCATCGCCTTGGCCTGGGGCGTCTTCTCGAACGTCTCCATCGCCCCCTCGACCGTGGCACGCATCTTCTGCCGTCGCTTGGCGCGAATCGCCGAGATGTAGTCCGGCGGCAGGAGGTCCGGGACTTTGAAATCCTTGTCCGACGGGTCGGCGTTGAGGACGAACGGGTCGTGCGACTTGCCGAGGTATCCGGCCGTCTGGCCGTGCGGCATGTTGCCCCCGGTCCGTCCGATGGGTCGGGGGACGAGGACGTGAGCCGGGATCGCCCCTCGTCGGCCCTTGGTGTGGCCGAGGACACAGCCGACGTGCGGGTGTTCCACACCCCCGGCGAAGAGCCGGCCCGTCTGCATCATCTGGTGCCCCGTGTCGTGGACCGCCGTCGCCGTGTGGTAGACCGACCGCACGAGCGAGAAGTGTTCCGCGAGTCGGGCCATCTTGGGGAATATCTCGCTGATGCGCAGGCCGGGGACGCTCGTCGCGATCGGCGCGAACGGTCCACGAACCTCAGCCGGGGCGTCCGGCTTGGGGTCCCAGGTGTCGATCTGACTCGGCCCGCCGACGAGGAACAGCATGATGCAGTTCGTGTCGTTGGCCGGGGTGCCTTCCTTCGCGGCGAACAGGCGCGGCAGGGTCATCCCCAGCGCCGAGAGCGCCCCCGCGTGGAGGAAGTCGCGTCGGGACAGGCCATCACAGAACGTCACAGGTCGCGCCGCGTCCAGACGCAGCATGGGCAGGTCTCCCCTCGGGATGAACGAAAGCGGTCTATGTAAGAGGCTATCTTGTCTGAGAGGAGAGGTCAATGAAAAAGGGTGGGGTTCTCCGATACAGATCCACTAGAATAGACTCTCGCCCGCAGATCACCTCACGGAGTCTTCCGATGCGACCCCTTTTCGCGCTGATCGTCTGCGTCTGCGTTTCGTTTCCCCTCCTGTCGGCAGACCCCGACCCGGAGCCGGGCACCAAGAAACTGACCGACAAGGAACTCGTCGCCGCCAAGAAGGCGGTCGATGACCACCTGGAGAAGATCAAGAGCGTGGGCGGCACCGTCGAGCTGGTCAAGGACGAGCCTATCGCGCGGTCCATGCCGACCCATGCGTTCTACACCGTGCGCTATCGTCAATTCCCGATCGCCCGACAGACGCCGGAGGGCCTCAAGGCGTCGAACGTCTTCGCCGTCGATGGCAAGGGGAAGGTACAGATCCTGACGACGATCGCCGAGCTACAGAAGTTCATGAAGGCGTCGCTGCCCGCCGCCGACTCCAAGGCGAAGCTGGAGGACGCCGCGCGCCTCGCCGTCCGCCTCGGGCAAGAGTTCCACCAGGACGGGATGTTCCGCTTCAAACTCGAAGACGACTCCACGAAGGCCACCCCCGGCAAGGGCGCGACCGCCAAGGCCGTCGTCATGCAGGGCGGCAACGGCACCTATGCCGTCGCTCTGAAGGTCGATGCGAGCGGGAAACTGACCTCGCTCGAGGAGAAGGCGGCGATTCGGCATGGGCCGCGACCGATCTGCCAGGCGACGAAGCTGCTCGACGCGGACCCCATCGTCCGCGGCATGGCGGAACAGGCGCTACTGGGCATGGGTCGCAGCGCGAAGGAGTACCTCGACGAGCAGCGCGCGAAGGCGTCGCCGGAGTTGAAGAAGGCCATCGACGAGATGTGGCAGAAGATCCGCGATCAGGACCGCTAACGCTCTCGTTTCGCTGTCCGTGGAGGTAATCCGATGGCGAAGGCCCGGCTCGAGCGGCGTGGGTGGGAAGCCGATGATTTGCCGGATGTCGGCGTGCAATGCGGCGGGCACGCCCTCGACCGACCGCCGTCAGCCTCCCGAATCTGTCGATGCGTGCCGACCCGCCTGACTCCGCATCGCTGCCGGGGCGTGGAGACCGTGGAACAATTTCCGTCGAGCGCCTATACTGTTCCTTTCCTCCTCGAGATCGAGCAACGGGTCTGACCGGCGACCCTCACGACGAGACGAGCATGACAGCATTCAGGCCGGCCGACCATTTACATTCGCGGACCTTCCTCAGTCTCCTCGTCGCCCAGTTCCTCGCCGCCTTCAACGACCAGGCGATCCACGCCTCGGCGATGTTCTTCGCGATCAACACCGGGACGATGTCCGAGGCGGGGGCCATCTCCCTCATGCCGATCCTGTTCTACGCCCCCTGGGCGATCTTTTGCACCATCGCGGGCTATTTCGCCGACCGCTACAGCAAGCGCGTCTCGCTCGTCACCTGGAAGGTCGTCGAGGTCGCCATCACGCTCCTCGCGCTGGGCGGATTCTGGATCGGCCGGCACGGCGATCCGACGCTCGGCGCGTGGGTCGTCCTCGGCACGGTGTTCCTCATGGGCATGCACAGCGCGTTCTTCGTCCCGGCCAAGTACGGGGCGATGCCCGAGATCCTCACGCCGCGCATGCTTTCTAAGGGCAACGGCGTCCTCGAGTCGCTCTCGTTCCTCGCCGTCATCCTCGGCACCGTCGCGGGCGGCGTCCTCTCGTCGCAGTTCCGGGGGCACGAATACATGATCGGCGTGATCCTCACGGGCCTCGCCGTCGTCGGGGCGTTCGCCAGCCTGTTCATCGAGAAGATCCCGGCGGCCAACACATTTCGGCCCTTCCCGCCGTACATCTACCAGCCGCTCGTCCAGAACATCCGCGCCCTGCTCTCGTCGCGCCCGCTCATCTTCGCGGTCGTCGGCATCGCCTTCTTCACGTTCCTCGTCTCCTTCATGCGGGCCGTCGTCTACATGCACGGCCAGTCGCAGTTGCCCCCCTGGAGCGAGGCGCAGACCAGCTACACCGTCGGCATGGTCGCGCTGGGCATCGGCCTGGGCAGTCCGCTCGTCGGCTACCTCTCCGGCGGCAAGGTCGAGGTCGGCCTGGTGCCGATCGGCGCGC
>JANXSH010000182.1 GCA_025356615.1 Planctomycetia bacterium
GTCCAGACGGCGGTCAATGACAGCCTCTATGCCGTCGCTACGGCCTACTTCGATGTCCAGCAGGCGCGGGGGCGGATCGCCGGGACCGTCGATACGGTCAAGAGGGCCGAGGAGTTGGCCCGGCGCATCGAAAAACTCGGCGGCGCGCTGGTCCCCGCCGTCGAGGTCAACCGCGCCCGGACCGAACTCGCCCGGCGACGGCAGGCGGTCGAGTTGGCTCTCGAGAGCCGCGATACTGCGAGCGCCGAGTTAGCCCGGTTGCTGCGCCTGACGCCATCGGCGCTGATCGAGCCGATCGAGCCGCCGCACCTGCGTGTCGATCTGATCGACCTGAACCAGTCGGTCGATGAACTGATCCCGATCGGCCTGACCCACCGCCCGGAGTTGGCGGCCCACAAGGCGCTCGTCCTCGCCACCCTCGCCCGGCTGCGCCAGGAGCGGATTCGCCCCCTGATCCCGAGCATCCTGATCCGGGGGGCGGCGACGAACCCAGCGGGGACGCTCTCGACGGGCTACTTCGGGGGCGGCGTCAACGACAAGCTGTCGAACTTCAGCGCCCGCAACAGCATCGATGTCCAGGTGTTGTGGGAACTCAAGAACCTCGGCCTCGGCAACCGCGCCGCCGTGCGCGAGCAGCGCGCGGAGAACGAGTTGGCCGTCCTCGAGCTGTTCCGCACCCAGGACCGAGTCGCCGCCGAGATCGTGCAAGCCCACGCCCAGGCCCGCCGAGCGGCCAACCGCGTCCACGACGCGGAAGAGGGACTCCGCGAGGCCCGCACCACCGCCGAGAAGAACCTCGAGGGCTTCAGCCAGACGCGCCGAGTCGGCGAGACGCTCACGCTGGTGTTCCGCCCCCAGGAGGTCGTCGCCACCATCACCGCGCTGGACCTGGCCTACCAGGACTACTACGGTGCCATCGCCGACGCCAACCGCGCCCAGTTCCGGCTCTATCGCGCTCTGGGCCATCCCGCCCAGTGTATCGGTGACGTGCGTTCGCATATCGGCGAGACGATCGTGCCGTGAGGCTCATCGTGAAGGTGTTCTAGTGGCGAGGGATTCGACTCGCTCGAACGGCGCGTCGTGTGGTAGAACAATGAGGGAAAGAAGTCCTCGAGCCGTGGAGGAAAGTCATGACCCCACCAGTAAACATCCCAGCGAGTCAACCGAAGACGGCGCTGCCGAATCACCTCCAACTCCCCGAGACGGACGGTTCCATCGTGGAGAACTACCAGGAGAGTCCGCAGGGCAACTTGCTCACGAGCTCGATCCTGCCGCGCCTGCGTGAACTGCACCCCGACGGCCGGTTCAGCGTCGGCCAGGACAGCGGCATCTACTTCCAGCACACGGAGCCGCCGCTGGACGGCTGCCGCTCGCCCGACTGGTTCTACGTCCCCGACGTGCCGCCGATGCTCGACGGCACGTTCCGGCGCTCCTACGTCCTGTGGCAGGAGTTGGTCCCGCCACTGGTCATCATGGAGTACGCCTCCGGGGACGGCTCCAAGGAACGCGACCCGACGCCGATGACCGGCAAGTTCTGGATCTACGAGCGCGCCATCGGTGCCAAGTATTACGCCATCTTCGAGATCGAGACCGGGGTGATCGAACTGTATCGACTCGACAACGATCGGTACATCGAAGTGGCCCCCAACGAGGCGGGTCGCCTGCCCCTCCCGCCGCTCGGCGTGGAACTCGGAGTCTGGGAGGGGGAGTACCGCGGCATCGAGACGCCCTGGCTGCGTGTCTGGGATGCGGCGACGGGCAAGATGATGCCGAATGAGGAGGAGCGCGCGGAGATCGAGGGGAAACGCGCCGATAGCGCGCACGAACGCGCGGAGGTTGCGGAATCGTTGGCCGACGACTACCGCGACTGGTTGAAAGAGGAGACGGAACGCGCGGAAAAGGCGGTGAAGGACGCAGCCTTGGCCACGCAACAAGCCGATGTCGCCAAGCAACAGAGGGACGAGGCTCAGGTTCGAGCCGACGTGGCGATGCGTCAGAGGGACGAGGCCCAGGTTCGAGCGGACGCCGCGAAGAAGCGTGCGGAGGTACTCGCCGAGCAGTTGCGAGCCTTGGGTATCGACCCCGAGGCCGCATGAACCTCACTCGATCGCCCTTCGAGAAGGATGCCC
>JANXSH010000195.1 GCA_025356615.1 Planctomycetia bacterium
AGAGCTACGGTCCCGAATCCAGCGATTCATGCGCGGGCTGCTGCACCTGCCCGAACACGTCAAGAGCTACTTCCGTCACCCCTGCGCCCAATACGCCGCAGGGCCGTAATTATTGACAATATTTCGGGCCGGGGTAATAGCTGTGTATATGAGTTGTCGTCGCAAAGTAGCCACACCCATCTTAATTGGATTTCTCTGTCTAGGGTTTAGGAGTTATTTTATCGGCGCAAACCCAAGCCGGCAAAGGAGGAACGATATAGTCTCCTTGCCAAGTCTTTGAAAAACGTGCCCTCAGAGGCTGTGAATAATTAGTCATTTGTACACTGTAGCCCGTCAAAAATGGGTCGAAATTTAATGACTTACGTCGAATTCTGAACCTGTTTACTGTACAAACATCTAATAATTCACAGCCTCTCAGCGAAGCAGTTTGCGTCGATCCACGCTTACTGAACAAACGCTTTATCATTGTCCTGTAATCACTTACGGCTGGAAAATAACTCCTAAACCCTAGTCTGTGTTCTCTGTGTTCTCTGTGGCTAAATGGTGAATAATTCGGGTTAGTGGTCCGTCAACCTTCGATTGACGGACCACTAGGATGAGGAGTAGACATCCACTTGTCTTCCCGAGGACTCGCCGATGCACCTGCTCTTGCCGGGCCGCCATCATCTACTGACGAATCACCAGATGGCGATCTTGACGCTGCTCACCCAGGGCCGATCCGCCCACGGCCCCGTCGAGAGCCTCCTCTGGGCGATCACCTCGGCGAATCACTCGGGGACTCGGCGTAACCCGTTGCCGGCGAACCGGCGCGAGGTCGCCATCGAGGAGTTCAGCGCCCAACTCGAGCCGACCTCGTTCGTCTACCACGTCGATGACATCGGCCACAGCGAGCGGTTCGCCGACTACGTCCTCAAGAAGATCGAAGTGGACAGCCGGGGGCGGTTCCTGCTCTCGGCGTCGAACACGCTGGTGGCGACCTCGACGCCGGAGGTCGCCGAGCAGTTCCGCCGTCTGCACTTCCCCCTATGGGCGTTGGACCACCCAGAGCCTGCGCGCCAGCCCTGGGAGATCCTCGACGCCCTCGTCACCGCCGGCCTCGCGGGGGCCGACTGGCGACACGACCCGCTCTTCCTCACCCAAGTTTGCCGGGCGAGCCGTCGGCTGTACCTCAAGTACGGCTACGATCGCCTCGTCGTCGATCTCTTCCGCCACCCCGTCGGCACCGAGGACGGCGACCTGACGGCGACGCGCGACTACAACGTCTACGTCCGCGCCTTCGACGAGGGCGCGGAACGCAAGTACGCCCTCATCAAGGACCACGTCCGCCCCGGTCGGGTCGTCGATATCGGCTGCTGCACCGGCTCGCTGATCGCACGACTCGCGGCGGACGATCGGCTCCGCGAGTCGGACTTCTACGGCATCGAACTCGCCCGCCCGCTGTATATCGAGTGCCTGCACCGCAAGGCCCAGGGCGCGTTCGCCAGCGATCACGTCTTCTTCCACCAGGCCAACGTCTCCGAGAAGGAGCTGTTCACCCCCGCCAGCGTGGACACGTTCACGACATTCTCGCTGACGCACGAGATCGAGTCGTACCAGGGCCGGGCCACGCTCGATCGCTTCATCGGCTTGCTTTCGGGGCAACTCGCCGTCGGTGGCCGATGGCTGAACGTCGATGTCGTCGGCCCCGAAGACAAGGACGGCCTCGTCTACCTATGGCTGAACGACGCCGACGGGCGCGACGAGGATTTCGACGCCGAGTTCCCCGCCGAGGACCGCGCCGGGTTCAAGTGCTACCTCGCCGGCCTCAGCACGCGCGGCCGATTCCTGCGATTCGCCCAGGACTTCCGCCACGACGAAGGGTATCGTCTGCCGTACACGTCCGAGACGATCGACAGCGTCCCCTACGTCGTGCTGCGCCTCGGGGATGCGTGCGAATTCCTGTCGAAGAAGGACTACCTCGACAACTGGCGCAGCGAGATGCACGAGACGTTTTGCTTCTGGAGTTTCGCCCAGTGGCGCGCCGCCGTCGAGCGGACGGGGTTGCACGTCGTGCCGGGGTCGAACGCCTTCACGAACCCCTGGATCGTCCAGAACCGTTTCGAGGGCAAGGTCCGCCTGAGTCGCAGGGCCGGCGGCACGCTGGAGCCGATCGCCTGGCCGGTCACGAACATGCTCCTGGTGGCGGAGAAGCGTTGAGGGCGGCCGTCCTCACGGTTTGGTCGGCATCTCGGTCGGCATTTGACGCTTTTCGACGCGAACCTTGCCGTTGGTGCTGGGCAGGATGGCGTAGGCGAGTGGCTTCGTGGTGGCGCGGAGCGGGTCGCGGAAGAGGATCTTGCCGGTCTTGCCGTCACAGATGGTGATGGTCTTGTCGTTGTCGAGCGCGATCTTGTCGGTGTACTCGCCCGGCTTGACGAGGGTCTGGTCTCGCTTCAGGACGCCGCGGACGACCGAGGCGGTCTGGACGACGACGGAGGTCTTGCACTCGTTGCGGAAAACGACGTACTCGGCCCGGCAGACTGCGGGGACTGCGAGGGCGACGAAAAGCGACAGAGACAGAACGGCACGGCGAATCATCGGTCCCTCCTTTTCGTGGGTTTCGTGGAATGGAAGAGAGGCAGTGGGTCAACCTCTGAATGCCGAATCGACCTCGACTTGCGCGAGAATTTCTTTTGGCGCGAACCATTTCGAGTTTACCGGATCCGATAGGTAGCGGCAACTGCGATTCGGTGTCCGCGCAGTCTACCCCCCAACGGCCACCTCCACTTGGGTGACGAACAACTCACCGATCGAGCGCTGTTGGACCTCGGCGGTGGAGGCGCACTCGAAGAACAGTTCCAGCGTCCCACGGAGGTCGTCCTGAGCCTGCGCGACCGTCTCACCCTGGCTGGCGATGTCGAGTTTCGGGCCACAGGGACACGAACCCCGCGCCCTCGGCATGGAGGATCGCTGGGAGTCGCCTGTTCAGCCCGCCTCCTCCGCTTCCCGACCATCCACAGTGACAAGGTCGTCTTCGGCTAGGCCGGCGACCTCTACACCGTCTCGGCCAAGGGCGGCCTCGCCCGCCAGTTGACGAGCCACGACGGGTACGAGATGTTCCCCGGCTTCTCGCCAACCGGAAACGGGTTAGGATTCGAGGGTCGGCTCCCGGAGATAGTTCGCGAGTCGGCACAGCCAGCGATGATGGCGATCCTTCGAGATGGAGCCGATATCGCCGAGGAATTCTGACACGGGTAGCAACGCGAGAAAGCCGAGCCGGATGAGCGAAGTGTCTTTCAGGCCGCTCGAAACGAAGTCCGCGTCCGTATCGGCAATGACCTCATCGAAATCAGCAACCTGATGGCGCAGCTGTCGGCTGATGCCGCACACGAGCATGTCGCCGAACGGCGGCATGACGCGCAGGACGAGAGCCGGTCGGTTCTTGGTTTGGCCGTCCGCCTGCAAGAACGGCATCAGCACCACGTCGCCCTCGTTCATGGGGAGGTGCCCCGTTGCGAACGAGGCTCACGGGGTAGTCCGGCTCATCGTCCGAGTAGGCACGAGCGAGGCCGGTTTTGGAGAGCGCATGCCAGTCCTCCCGTACCGAGTCGGGAAGGATGGTAACGAGGAGTCTGGTTTCGGGAGGTAACGGAAATGGTTCGTCGAGCTGGATGTGTTCGCCGTCGAAGTGGGCGGTGAGGGTGATGGTCTTCATTTGGTATTCCGATCAAAAGCGCTCGAATACGATGAGGTTCCGTGCATGACGAAAGTCTCAATTCAGTCGTAAAGACGGTTACGGACTGGAAAAGGGGCAGGTTAAGTATCACTACCCCGCTCGACGCAGTTCAACAGCAAAATGGAACCTGACCCCTTTTCTTGACCATGAGAGCCTCAAGTGGACATCAAAAATCCGTGAGGTAGCCTGGTCGGAATACATTTCATCGGGACTCAAACTGCGTAAGGAGCTTCTTGACATATGCGAAATAGCCGGGAAGGTAAATGTGAGGCGATTCCGGATCAGCGATGATGGAACGAAGGGCCGAGCAATTGGCCACAGCGCTGCGGATCATAGCGTCCCAAGTTTTCCACTCAATTTCCTCCGCTTCACTACGGGGAGTGGCAGAATGGTAATACTCGTACACCAATTCATGCATATTCATATTTATATACGCCAACGCCTCAATTTTAATTACTTCCGGCTTCCGATCCTCGGCGTGGTCGAATCTATCCAAAGTTGGATCTTGGAGGACTAGCTTGTTAATTTCCAAAGTGAGTCTTTGGAACTCATTGCGATTGGCAAGCCGCAGTTGCTGCTCTTGTAAAGCAGTCATCCGCTCCTGTCGTTCTGCCTCAAGTTGCTTTGCTCCTTCTGTAATTGCGGCCGTAACACCCCGAAGCGCATCGACAAATTGAGGCATATCAAGTCCAGCATAATCGGCAGGCGCATAGAAATGCCAAGGCTTATACCATAATATTGCGAAGAACGCCGTGGCGACTGGAAGGAGGAGGATAATTATGAAGCAAGTTAAGGCAACTTGGACACCTCCTGAAGTTTGCGTCACGGCGATTCCAAGAACAGTTTCTGAAAAGGCCACGAACATGGCGATGACCGAAAGCGGCGTTAACAGACCTTTTTCTTTGACCGCGCTGTTGTTTGTGTGGGGAGGCTGATGGTGATCAATTGACATGACGACACTCCGCACGAATGTGATGTGGGTTCAACGACTTGCTTAAGCCTCAGTTCTGGTTATACCCCTCTACTTCGGCCTATCATAGCATCAGCTAGGCTCCTGTCAATTACTTCGCCATGATTTCTCTCCTTTTCTGCGTGTGGTTGCAGAAGCCGCCAAGGATCCAAGAACGCTAGTCTCTGGGTGGCGTGCCCCTGGGCGGCTCACCCGCAGACTGGCGTCTGTGGTTCTTCGCCCATTTCTGTGGATGCACCAAGCTCCCCCGAAGCAAGACGCTTTCTCCTCAGCGAATACTCTAACCTTGCCCCCCCAACCCAGGAGAAGCCCTCATGCGTCATCTCTTCCTCGTCCTCATCCTCCTTTCCGCGATCACCCTGCCCGCCTCCACCGACGAGCCTGCCCCTGCCCCCAAGGACGAGGCCCGCCTCCTCCGCTTCCCCACCATCCACGGCGACAAGATCGTCTTCGGCTACGCCGGCGACCTCTACACCGTCTCGGCCGTCGGCGGCATCGCCCGGCGATTGACGAGCCACGACGGCTACGAGATGTTCCCGCGCTTCTCGCCCGACGGCAAGACCGTCGCCTTCACCGGGCAGTACGACGGCAACACCGAAATCTACACCATCCCCGCCGAGGGCGGCGAACCCAAGCGACTCACCTTCACCGCCACCCTGGGCCGGGACGACGTGAGCGACCGCATGGGGCCGAACAACATCGTCATGGGCTGGACGCCCGACAGCAAGAGCGTCGTTTTTCGCTCGCGTATGCACAGCTTCAACGACTTCCTCGGCAAGCTCTACACCGTCTCATCGGCAGGCGGCCTGCCCGAAGAACTGCCCCTGCCGCGCGGTGGGTTCTGCTCCTACAACGCCGACGGCTCGAAACTCGCCTACAACCGCGTCTTCCGCGAGTTCCGCACCTGGAAACGCTATCGCGGTGGAATGGCCGACGACGTATGGGTCTACGACTTCGCCACCAAGAAGACGACGCAGATGACCGACGACCCGGCCCAGGACATCGCCCCGATGTGGCACGGCGACACGATCTACTTCGTCAGCGACCGCACGGGCCGGATGAACCTCTACTCGATGCCCGCCGCCGGGGGCAAGGCGAAGCAGCTCACGTCCTACAAGGACTTCGACATCAAGTTCCCGTCGCTCGGCGACAAGGCGATCGTCTACGAGAACGCCGGGTACATCATCCGCTTCGACCTGGAGACGCAGAAGCCCGAGAAGGTCTCGGTCCGCATCCTCGAGGACCGCGTCGGCGCGCGGGGCAAGCTCATCGACGTGAGCAAGTCGGTCACTTCGTATGGCCTCTCTCCCGATGGCGGTCGGGCCGTGTTCGGCGCGCGCGGCGAGGTGTTCACGGTGCCCGCGAAGACCGGGGCGACGCGCAACCTCACCAACAGCCCCGGCGTCCACGAACGCTCCGCCGACTGGTCGCCCGACGGCAAACACATCGCTTGCATCAGCGACGAGTCCGGTGAGGACGAAATCTGGATCCTCGACCCCAAGGACGGGACGAAGACGCAACTTACGAAGGACGCCGACACTTACAAATACTCCCTGGTCTGGAGTCCCGACAGTAAGTCGATCCTCTGGAGCGACAAGAAGAACCGCATCAACACTGTCGATGTCAAAACGAAAAAGGTAACGGTCGTCCTTACCAGTAAGATTTGGGAGATGCGTGACGCCGGCTGGAGTCCCGATAGCAAGTGGATCGCCTACACCCGTCCGAAGTCCAACGGCATGGGTCAGGTCTACGTCTACTCCGTCGCCGACGCGAAACACCACCTTGTTACCGAGGGCTGGCACGACAACAGCGAGCCACGTTTCAGCGGCGACGGGAAGTACCTGTTCTTCACCTCCGCGCGGGACTTCAACCCGATCTACAGCGCGACGGAGTGGAACCACGCCTACCGCGACATGTCCCGCGTCTACGTCGCGATCCTCTCGAGTGACACGCCCTCCCCCTTCCGCCCGCGCGACGAGTCCGAGTCCGAAACGCTGAAGAAACCGACTGAGGAGAAGGGTAAGGAGAAGGACAAGCCCAAGGAGAAGGCGAAAGAGGTCGCTGTGAAGATCGACTTCGAGGGCATCGAAGATCGTATCCTCCGCCTGCCGGTCAAGCCGGGCAACTACCGCAACCTGCAATCGGTCGGCGCGTCGGTCTACTACATGCGCGGCTCGTTCGGCGAAAAGCCCGCCTTCGCGGTCTTCGACCTCGCCACGCAAAAGGAGACCGCGCTGGGCAACGTCTCCGGGTTCGACCTGTCCGCCGACGGCAAGAAGATGATCGTCTCGCAGGACGGCAAGTACGGCATCATCGACCTCCCCAAGGGGCCGGTGACGATCACGCCGCTCGACCTTTCGGGCATGGAAATGAAGCTCGACCGCGCCGCAGAGTGGAAGCAGATCTATCACGAGTGCTGGCGGCAGATGCGCGACTTCTTCTACGACCCAACGATGCACGGCGTCGATTGGAAGGCTCTCCGCGACCGCTACGAGCCGCTCGTCGCCCATGTCGCCCATCGCGCCGAC
>JANXSH010000254.1 GCA_025356615.1 Planctomycetia bacterium
GTCGGGGGAAGCGGAGTGAATGCGAATGGTTGATGGCTGATGAGGATAGTACAATAGTTGAGGAGCGGAGGGCATGAATGGACGCGCGGTATAGAATCCGACTGATGTTCGAGTGGGGCGGCGGGTACCTATGGAGCGGCAACGAGGCCACCATTACCGCTTTCGATGTCGGCCCGGTCGAAGACCTTCTTTCACTGTCACCCGCCACTCGACAACGGCTGGCCGATCTGTCCGCTTGGCACGACGAATCACTGAACTGGGACTACCCTCCCGATCCTGGCCCGTGGTCACCTGACGAAGCCGAGAGATTCGAACAAGCGGCGGCTGAGACGCTGTCAGTTGTGCGATCAGAGCTTGGTCCGGAGTTCGATGTCGTGTATGTCCCGTTATAGTGATTGCGCCCCTCAATTGAACCGAGTCGCTACGCGCTCTGAACTTGCGATAGGAGGTTTGACCATGACAACCGTTTCGCATGTCGTCCACAGCAATCCCAACATCCTCAGCGGCACGCCCGTTTTCGTCGGCACCCGCGTGCCCGTCCGCACCCTGCTCGATTACCTGGCGGCCGGCGATTCGTTGGAAGAGTTCTTGGACCACTTCCCGACCGTCTCCCGCGAGCAAGCGGTCGGGGCGCTGAAACAGGCGAACGCCTTGCTGGTGGCCCATGCGCATTCTGCTTGACGAATGTGTCCCACGTCCGCTTCGCCGCGAACTTGCGGGGCACACCGTCCGCACGATCCGGGAGATGGGCTGGACCGGGAAGGAGAACGGCGAATTGCTGGCCCTGATGTGCGGGGCGGGTTTCGAAGTGTTGCTCACGGTGGACCAGAACCTCCGTCACCAACAGAACCTGGCGGTGTCCGGAGTAGCCGTCGTGGTGATGGTGGCTCCGAGCAACCGCCTGGCCGATCTGGTGCCCCTCGTCCCAGGCGTCGAAGCGGCTTTGGGTAGCATTCGACCCGGCGACGCCGTGGAGGTCGGCAACTCCCCGTAGAACATCGCAGACCGAATTTTACCCCCTATCGAGCCTCCCTAGGATCGGTCGTAAGCCACTGAGCGAGATTCGCGCGGACCTGGAAGCAGCCCTGTGTGGACCAGGAGGCATGTTCGCGGGACCACCCAAGGAGGGCGAGATGCCGGAAAGCGAGGTCGTCGAGTCGTTACGCCGATTCTTGGCAACGAAGCCAGAGGGCAGTATCAATAAACCTCTGGCGACCGTAGAGAGCGCGAGGTCAGGCGACATCTGAAATTCTACGAGATACGCCATGCCCACCACCGAACCACCTCGCAGCCTGGACGAACACGCCCGCCTTGGGTCGAAGACCTTCGACCGCATTGGTGTCGGCCCTCGGCGACGAGGTGCTGTTGGGCATGAAGCTGTTGGCAGGACACCAGTTGCGGATCGAGGTGGTGTCGGGTGGAGTCGTGGCGATTACCCCGTTGCCCTGAAGCACGCCTTTTATGGGGTGGAAAGTGCCGAATTCCTAACCAACAGCCGCCGAAGCGGACGCTGTACCTGGCCGAGGCCGCCAGAATGGATTCGCCAGACACCAAGCCCCTGCAGCGGCCCCGGCAGGTGAGCTTCGATTTACGGCGGCTCATCCCATGTGCTTCTCTGCAGAGGTGAGTTTCGGATCGGCGGCTGTGTTGATCTCGGCCGGGGCGTGGTGTTTGCGCAGCGCCACCCGAAGGGCGCTTTGGATCTGGCCGTTCGCGTTGGTCCCATGCCTGTTCGGGGTTCAGCAGGCGTCCGAGGGGCTTGTCTGGGTGGGCCTCCATCGCCAGGCCGCCGGGTTGGTGCAGGTCTCGGCGGGTGTTTACCTGTTCTTCGCCCTCGCGTTTTGGCCGACGTGGTTCTCCGTCGCGGCGACTTTGATCGAATCCCACCCCGTGCGGCGGAGGTTTCTGGCGGTGTGGGCCGCCTCGAGTACAGGGTGGTTCTTTGTAATCTTCCTACCACTGGTGGGAGAGTTCGGGCCCCCTACGGTGCGTGAGGTCCATCACTCCATCCGATACGAGTACGCGGACACCGGGGGCAGGTGGCAGGAGCCGCTAGAACTGTGGGTTCAGCGGTTGCTGTACATCCTGACTGCGGGGGTTCCCCTGTTGACAACGTCTGCGAGGAAGCTCCTCCTGATTCCTCTGGGTTCGAGTCTTCTTTCGGCAGTTGTGGCGGCGTGTCTGTTCGACCATGCCTTCACGTCCGTCTGGTGCTTGTGGTCGGCCGTCGCATCGGCTGGCCTGGTGTATGCGGTAGCGATCGCCCCCCCAAAACCGCCGAACTAACCGATGCACTCGACTCGCTCCCCGCGATGCGCACGTTCAGCGGGACCGCCCAGGGACGGTGATCAGGGTGCCCTACCAGGCTACCTACATCTTCTGGGGGGATTGACTCGGGGCGAGGCGATTCATCCGGGAGTACGGGCATCCGCCTCGATCGCTTGCTATCTGCCCCCGCTCGAGGTAATCTCGGTAGATGTCGCCTCCCGCCATCCCGGAGCTTCTCCACCATGCAATGCCTCTCTCTCCGGCTCGCCGTGTTCCTCGTCCTCGGCCTCGCTGGACTGGTCGTCGCCGTCTCGCCTCCGCCGAAGCCGGACCCCGTGTCGGCCGACCACGCGCGCCTGATGGCCCAGAGCCGAGAGTTGTTCGGCAAGAGCGTTCGCGGCATCCTGGCAGACAACTGCCTGAAGTGTCACGGAGGCGACAAGACGCGCGCCGAGTTCAGCCTGGCGACGCGCGAAGCACTCCTGAAGGGCGGCGAGAACGGGACGGTCCTCGTTCCAGGCAAGGGCAAGGGCAGCAAGCTCTATCGCCTCGCGGCTCACCACGAAGAGCCGCACATGCCCCCCAAGGACAACAAGCGCCTGACGGCGGCGCAGCTCGCCGACCTCGCCCGCTGGATCGACCTCGGGGCGGCCTACGACAAGCCGCTGATCGATCGACCCGAGACACCCAAGACGAAGGCGATGGTGGTCTCCGCCGCCGATCGCGACTTCTGGTCGTTCCGACCGCTTGCCCGCCCGCGCATCCCCGAGGTGAAGGCGGCACACTGGGCGATCAACCCGGTCGACCGTTTCGTGCTGGCGAAGATGGAGGAGAAGAAACTCGCCCCGACGCCCCATGCGGGGCGGCGGACGCTCATTCGCCGGGCCTACTTCGGCCTCGTCGGCCTGCCGCCGTCCCCGGAGGCCGTCGCGGCCTACCTGGCCGACACTCGGCCCGACGCCTACGAGCGCCTCGTCGATGAACTGCTCGCCTCGCCCGCGCACGGCGAGCGCTGGGGTCGGCACTGGCTCGACGTGGTGCGCTTCGCCGAGAGTCACGGGTTCGAGCATGACTACGACCGGCCGCACGCCTATCCGTATCGCGACTTCGTCCTGAAGGCGCTCAACGACGACCTGCCCTACGACACGTTCACGCGCTGGCAACTCGCGGGCGACGAGTTCGCCCCTAAGGATCCGCTCGCCCTGACGGCGACGGGCTTCCTCGGCGCGGGCGTACATAGCACGCAGATCACCGCGAACACCGTCGAGAAGGAGCGCTACGACGAACTCGACGACATCGTCCGCACGATGGGCACGGCCATGCTCGGCCTGACCGTCGGCTGTGCCCGCTGCCACGACCACAAGTACGACCCGATTCCGGTGAAGGACTATTACCGCCTCGTCTCGACGTTCACGAAGACCGTGCGGAGCGACGCGGACATCGCTATCGACGATGGCCGGGCGGAGGAGGTCCGAAGACAACACGCCCTGGATCTGGCCGGGAAGTGGGCAGAACTCGTGCAATACGAGCAAGGGCCGCTCGCAAAGAAATTCAAAGGATGGCTGGCGTCTATCAAGAAGGAGACCTTCACCGCCTGGACGGTCGTCGAGCCGACAAACATCGTCTCCGCCGGCGGCGCGACGTTCACGAATCAGCCCGACGGCTCGCGCCTCGCTTCGGGAAAGAATGCGGACTCGGACACTTACACCGTCACCTTGACGACGAAAGCAGAGGGCATTCACGCGATCCGGCTCGAGGCGCTGGCGCACCCGTCCATGACGAAAGGCGGCCCCGGTCGCGCGGGCAATGGCAACTTCGCGCTGAGTGATGTGAAGATCAGCATCGCGCCCCAGGGCGGGAAGGCGGTCCCTGTCAAGATTCGCAAGGCACGGGCGACGTTCGAGCAGACCGGCTTGCCGGTCGCGGCGTCCATTGACGCCGATCCGCGCTCGGCGTGGGCGATCGACCCGCAGTTCGGCAAGGATCACGCCGCCGTCTTCGATCTCGAGAAACCGATCGGCCACGCGGGCGGGTCGGTCCTCACGATCGTCCTGAAGTTCACGAACAACGCGGGACACAACATCGGCCGGCCTCGCTTCTCGCTCTCGACGAAGGAAACCCCGCCCGCCGTAGCCGGGGACGGCATACCGGAGGAGGTCCGCGCTGCCCTCCTCCAAATCCTGGCGACAGACTCCAAATCGACGAAAGCCGAGGACGAAATCCTCGCCCGATACCATCGCACGCAGGACGCCGAGTGGCGCAAGCTGTCGGCCCAGGTCGAAGCCCTGCGCAAGGGGCCGAAACTGCCCACGATGAAGGCGATGATCTGCGGCGAGGGGCTAACGCCGTTGCGCCTGCACACTCAGGGCGGCGACTTCTTGAACGAGACGCACTTCCTCGAGCGCGGCGACGCGAACCAGAAGAAGGGCATCGCCTCGCAGGGCTTCTTGCAGGTGTTGATGCGCGACGGCGCGACCGAGAAGCGCTGGCAGGAGACGCCGCCCACAGGGGCGACGACGCCGTACCAGCGCCGCTCGCTCGCCAACTGGATGACGGACGCCGAGAAGGGAGGGGGCCATCTGCTGGCGCGCGTGATCGTCAACCGACTGTGGCAACACCACTTCGGACGCGGCCTCGTCGCCACGCCGAGCGACTTCGGCCTCCAGGGCGACCGCCCGACGCACCCGGAGTTGCTCGACTACCTCGCGGGTGAACTGATCCGCAACGAGTGGCGGCTCAAGCCGATCCACCGGCTCATCATGACCAGCGCCGCCTACCGCCAGGGCACGGCGACGAACGCCGAGCATGTCGCGATCGACCCGGACAACAAATTCCTCTGGCGCAAGTCGCCGCAGCGTCTCGAGGCAGAGGTGATCCGCGACTCGCTCCTGAGCGTGGCGGGACAACTCGATCGGCGCATGTTCGGCGCGGGCAGCCTCGACCCGAACATGAAGCGCCGGTCGGTCTACTTCTTCATGAAGCGCAGCCAGCTCATCCCGATGATGACGTTGTTCGACGCCCCCGACGGGACCGTCGGCATCGAGGCCCGCACCAACACGACGATCGCCCCGCAGGCGCTGTTGCTCATGAACAACCCCGTCGTGCGTACTGCCTCGCGCGCCTTCGCGGGTCGACTCGCTGGCATGAGCGACGCCGACGCCGTGAAGGCCGGTTACTCGATCGCCGTGGGCCGACAGCCGGCGACCCAGGAACTCGCCGACTCGGTGGCCTTCCTGGCGGCGCAACGGTCGGCATATCAGGCGGAGAAGAAGGCCGACGCGGTCGAGCTGGCGCTGCTCGACTTCTGCCAGGTGTTGCTGGGGCTGAACGAATTCGTATACGTCGATTGAGGAGGGATGCGATGCAGACGCGGTTGTACCTGACGCACGAGGATCACGGGCGGGCGCTGTCGTGGGACGAGTTCGCCAGTGCGGACTTCGAGGGAGGCTATCGGTACGAGATGATCGAAGGGAGGGTCTTCGTGTCACCCGCACCGAACATCCCGCACGAAGACTATGTGGAGTGGTTCAAGCGACTGCTCGACGCCTACGCCGCAGGTCGGCCCGATCTCCTCCGTTCGATCCGAACGAGGGCCTGCGTCTTCTTGCCCGACGCGGCCGTGGAGGAGGTCTCGGCCCCTGAGCCGGACCTCGCCTGTTACGCGGAGTTCGCGGCCCGATTCGGCCCGCCCGTCGATCGGCGCGACTACTCGCCGATACTGGTCGTCGAGGTCATCTCGCCGGACACGGTGGACAAGGATCTCGTCCGCAACCGACGGCTGTATCTCCGGGTGCCGGGCATCCGGGAATACTGGATCCTCGACCCGCGCGAGGGCGTCGAGGGGCTGACGATGCTCGTCTACCGCCGACGCGGCCGGCGCTGGGCCGCGTGCGTCACGGTAGCCCCAGGGGCGACGTACACGACGCCCCTGTTGCCGGGGTTCTCACTGGTGTTGGACCCTCTCCCCCGAGAATAGGGGCGAAGGGGGCCGGAAAAGATGCCGGCCGCCTTATCACAGGACCATCGCCCGGACGACGCTTCAGGCGGCTTCCACCAGGGATAAGGCGGCGAAACTCGACCGGCGCGTTTGCAGCAGCGAGACGAGGTTGTGCTGGCGCGAGACGAGGACGCTCGCGCCGACGAAGGCGGCGAGGGCGCGGTTGCACGGGCTGTCCTCGCCGCTGACGAGTACGACCTCCCTGCCGGGGCGCTCCTGCTCGAGTTTCGCGCACGTCAGCCAGCCGCTCTCGCCCTCGAGATCCGTGTCGAGGACGACGACGTCCGGGTCGAGCATCCGCGAGAGGCGTCGGACCTCGGGGCCGACGCTGGCCTGGTAGATGTCCCAGCCCAGGCGTCGGAGACGCAGGGAGGTCTCCGACGCGCAGGCGAAGCCCTTGACCGCGAGGATCAGGCAGGGACGATAGAGGGCCGGGGGTTGACTGGGATCTGACATCGGACGCTCCTGAGGAAGACGTGTACCGGGGGGCGAAATTACCCTGGCACGAGGAGCGAAACTGTTACTCTATCGGTC
>JANXSH010000301.1 GCA_025356615.1 Planctomycetia bacterium
TGTCGTGGTCGATAGCAAGGACCAGGCGCGTATGGAGGCGGGCGACTTCACGCAGGCGATCGAGGACGGTGCCCTGCACTGGTCCGATGTCCGGGAGCTGGGGCAGGTCATCGTCGGGCGATTCGCCGTGCGGAAGCACGCCCAGGACGTAACGCTGTTCGAGTCGCTGGGCATCGCCGTGGAAGATGTCGCGCTGGCGGGGAGGGTGTATCTGAAGGCGATCGCCGAGGGCGTGGGGCGGTTCATCGAGTGGTGAAGGAAGGGGGGATGGATTGTGCCAGTGAAACAATTGAAAAGTGATGCTGACGAAGACACGACCGCTTTCGCCAAGGTCGAGGAAAAGTTCGTCAGGCTCCGAGAAGAGTGGAAATCTCAACGTGGCCCGTCGTCGTCCACCATCAAGTTGGTGATGCACCCCGCCTATCAAACGATCATCGGGATGGGGAGAGACGTTGTTCCGTGCCTCCTTCGTGAATTGGAAACGAATATCGACAATTGGTTCTGGGCGCTCCGGGCCATCACGGAGGTAGACCCCGTTCGGGAGGAGGACCGAGGCGACGGGCAGGCAATGGCAACGGCTTGGCTGGCCTGGGGGAGAGATCAGGGGTATCAGTGGTAACATGCCGGAAGAACACTACGACCGTGATTTCCCCAACCTGAAGGCGTTGGGATTCAGGCGGACCAGCGAGCCTGCTTATTACAATTGCATTGCGTATGTGGTCGATGATCTCGAGTGGAGATGGTGGCCCGGAGAGTACCACCGCGCTGGCGGGGAGGGTGTATCAGAAGGCCATCGCCGAGGGCGTGGGGCGGTTCATCGAGTGGTAAGATCGAAATGTTCTCCGACGACACGAAGCTTTGACCCCAACGGGGTCGCTACCAGCGTCCCGTGACGAGATGAAATCCCAGAAAGCAACGTCAGACGAACCGCGATGGCGGGCGTCTTTCCTTTTGTCTCATCCGTCACCGGGTCGAGTATCGCCTGAAATGGGAAACGCGACAGGGGCGGGCAGACGATACTCCGGCTGGAGATCGCCTGCCCGCCCCTGTCGCCGGGCATCCGAACCTTCGAGATTAGAACTTGAGAAGGATGTCAGCCGAGACGCTCAGCTGGTTCTTCTTGTTGTAGTTTTCTCCGAAAGCAGGATTCGAGGCGTTATCGTAGCGAACTTCGGGGCGGAACTCGACCCACTTGGTGGGGTGGTAGTTGATGCCAACCGTACCTTCATAGTAGTCCGTCTTGCCCCGACCGAGGCCGCCCGGATACCCACCGCCATCGACATCTTTGTACCACTCGGCGCGGGTGATGAGCGACACCGTATCGGTCATGTGGATGCCGACGTAGGTGTAGACATCATACGCCCGCTGGATGTACCCCGGAGCGGCTGGGCCACCCATGCCGTTGCCGAAGATCGGCTGCCGCGAGTAGGTCGCCTGGAAATCGACGATCTGGTAGACGTATTTGTTGTAGTTGTGCAGGAAGCCGGCCTCGACGGTCGTCGTGTTGCCGGGGCCGAAATGGCCGGTCGGGCCGGTCAACAGGGTGGCCCAGACTTTGGTCTGCTTGGCGGCCTCGTCGAGCCAATAGCTGACCTGCGTGATGTAATCGACCTTGTGCGACGAGAAATCGAAGAACGCGCCCCAACCGCCGATCTCGACGCCGTTGTACCAGTCGAGTTGCTTGCTGACGTGCCAGGTCGCGGACACGCCCGTGTAGCGGCCTTCCTCGAGGTTGTTCCAGGCGTAGTCGCTCGTATTCAGCGCGCGTCCCCAGGACAAAGCACTCATCGGCCCCAGGACGGTCGTCTGCCGGCCCGCTTTGATGTCCACGCCGCCTTCGGTGAAGATCGGCAAGTGAGCGGTCAAGTTCAGGTCGGTGAACTGCGACCCGAAGCGCGGGTCGGTGTTCTTCCAACCACCGAGCGTCGGGCTGTTGAAGGAGGCGTCCGAACCCGCGAGGAAGATCGAGTTGAAACCCCAGGACAGTTCTTTGCTATCCAGGGGCTTGTAGATCCACAGGCCCATTTCGCGAAGTAGCGCCTCGTTGCCGAAGCGGTTCTGAATCGGCGCGATGTTGTTTTGCCCCTTACCAGTCGATCGGTAGGTGTAATCGCCATCGAGCCAACCCCGGACGATGAATGGGGCGTCCTTGTTGTCCTTCCCGAAGAACAAGTCTTGCAAGATGTTGACCTTGGGAAGGGGTGTCGGCCCGAGAGCAGTCTCCTCGGCAGGGTTGGTCTGAGGCAGACCTTCGGGGGCGGAAGGAGACGACCCTGGAGCAGGCCCCGTGCCGCCGTCCGGGGCCGTCACGTCCTGGACTCGGATAATAGGGCCGACGGCTCCGTCGATCCGTGGGTTGTAGGTCGAAGGGATCTGAGCCTGGGCGAGGCTGGCTCCACCGATCAAACACAGCGCCAGCCCGAAGGCTCGACGAAACTTCCATGCCATTCGAGAAGTCCTTTTCTTGGGATGTCCTGAGCAACGCATGAATCTCGGGAGAGAAGGAGCGACTGTCCTTAGTCGCAAGCGATGCCTCATCCCTGAAATCGGACTTCGTCATTTGTCAACTTGAACGAGGAGAGGCTCCCTAGGCGAATTCCGGGGGATGTGGGAGGAGGGAAAGCCGGGTTGTACAAGATGTAAGGATGATGAGGACGCAGGGAAATACGGGAGAGTTCTTTCCGCGAGTCGATCCGTCGATAGAATGCCCGCGAAGAGTGGGCGAACGGGGAGCCGGATCCCGAACGAATCAGACGCATAAGAGACTCTGCATGCACCTGACACCGCAAGAGCGCGACAAGCTGCTGACCTACACCGCAGGACTGGTCGCGCGCGAGCGCAGGGGCCGGGGGCTGAAGCTCAACGTCCCCGAGGCGACGGCGCTGATCTCGTCGGCGATGCAGGAGCTGGCACGCGACGGCAAGAGCGTCGCGGAGATCATGAGCGAGGGCCGCACGATCCTACGCCGGGACGAGGTCATGGACGGCGTCCCCGAAATGCTGCACATGATCCAGATCGAGGCGACCTTCCCCGACGGGACCAAACTGGTCACGGTCCACGACCCGATCCTCTGAACGGAGACGAGGGAATGACCCCCGGCGAGATCCTCTGTGACGGCCCCGACCTCGAGTTGAACGCGGGCCGCCCCGTCGTCGCGATCGAGGTCACGAACACCGGCGACCGTCCGATCCAGGTCGGCTCGCACTTCCACTTCTTCGAGGTCAACCGGGCGCTCGTCTTCGACCGCGAGTCGGCCTACGGCATGCGGCTCGACCTGCCGGCCGGCACGGCGGTGCGCTTCGAGCCGGGCGATGTCAAACGAGTCCAGGTCATCCCCCTGGCGGGTGAGCGCATCCTCTACGGCCTCAACGGCCTCGTCCAGGGACACCTCGACGACCCGGCGGTTAAACAGCAAGCGCTCGAACGGGTCCGCAGGCTGGGGTTCGGCAACATCTAGAGCCGCGCACGAAGTAAGCGGTCTTGCTTCACCG